>CALBVR010000418.1 GCA_937969565.1 uncultured Acidimicrobiales bacterium
AAACTCGTCGTAGGGAACCCGTTCGATCGCATCCGTCATGGTTCACAAGTATTGCGGCCAGACCATCGCCACGCCACGAATTCGATACAGCTGGTATCCCATCGCCCGAACGCAACGAGGTCCCAACCACAACCAACACCATCCATGCAGAGCCCGAAGGCCCCAACGATCAACGAAACGACGATCTTGCCCTCGCATCCTTCACCCACGAGTTCGAGATGGAGAGCGGGCGTTGCATCCTCGACGCCAGCGCCGCCTTGCAAAACAACGGAGACGAGCTTCTCGAGGTGACTCGGATCAAGATGGTCGGCTACCCCGGACCTGACCTCGGCACCGATCATCCTGCCCTCACCGAACCGGTATCGATGGCGTCGAGGTGGTCGCCTTCGAGGTCGACATCGGCGCATCATGCCCGCTCCCCCAGCTCTTCATTGCCGCGTGGGTCGAGGTCGAGTGGCATCGAGCCGACGAGCCGGACCGGCTGCGGACGCGCTCGCTCTCCATCGCATGATTCGGTAGCGTCGGAGCATGGCACGCGAGGACTGGACGAAGACGTACCCCGACAGCGTGCCCACTGAGAGCTCCGCTTCGCCGGCGGGCAAGTGGCTTGCCATCGCTGTGCTCGTGGTGTGTGCCGGCCTCACTGTGTACTTCGCGCAGTCGATCGCCGGCTTCCGATCCGGCGATGGGTTGAACCTCACCGGATGGAGCGAACGGGTGGAACCGCTCGACGACGGGCGTTGCTGGTGGGTCGGTGAGGGCGAACTCGTGAACGACGGCGACGAGCAGCTCGCGCTTCGCCTCGCCTTCATGAAGCCCGGCGGTGTCGGCCTTCGCATCCAGTTCCAAGAACCGCTTCCCCCCGGCGACGCCGAACCCATCCGACTGCAGCGGCCCATGGTCGACTGCGATCAGCCGGTCGACGACTTCAAACACGGCAAGCTCGAGATCACCTATCTCTCGGAGACCGAGCCGGTCGAACGACTCCGCCGCTTCAACGTCAACGGCTGAACGCCGCAAGTTCGTAGCGCGAAGACCGCGTCAGCGTTGGACGCTTCCCAGGTGCCTGGCACCTGGCGGGGCCTTAGGTGCCAGGCACCTGTGAGAAACAGCGGGAATCAGCCGGCTCGACGGATCATCTTTCGCTTCTGCTCCACGAAGTCGACGAGCACGAAGTCTCCGATGTTCTGGTTCGTTGTGAAGAAGGCCCGCCCACCGTTCATCTTCGTGATCTGCTCGATGAAGCGGGTCAGGTACGGCGTTGCGTCCAGCATGAAAATGTTGATGCGGATGTCGTCCCGTGTGCACTTGTTGACCTCTTTCATGGTGAGGTCGATCGTCTCGTGCGTCGGCGGATAGTTGAACACCGGCTGACCATGCGCATTGATGTGTGCGGTCGGCTCGCCGTCCGTCACCATCAGGATCTGCTTCGTCCCGGTCTGGCGAGCGAGCATGCGGCGAGCCAGCTGGAAGCCGTGCTGCATGTTCGTGCCGTAGACGTAGTCCCATGACAGTTCCGGCAAATCCCGGGCCGGCACCTCACGGGCGACCTCGCTGAAGGTCACGATGCCCAGGTAGTCCTGCGGATACTGCCCGCTGATCAGCGACTGCAGCGCCAGCGCAACCTTCTTCGCCGGAATGAAGTTGTCTCGCATCGGCATCGACAGCGACAGGTCGAGCATCAGGACCGTCGACGTGCGGGTCGTCCGCTCGGTGCGCTCGATCTCGAAGTCGGCCGGGCTGAGGTTCACCGGCGTACCGCCGCCGGTTCTGCGGATGGCGTTGCGCACCGTCCGCTCGATGTTGAGCGTGAACGGGTCGCCGAACTCGTACTCCTTCGTCTCGAAGTTCCGTTCGTGGCCGATGCCCGAAACGGCAACATTGTGGCGGCCGAGCCGATCGGCGGTGAGCTTGGAATAGAGGTCCTGCAGGACGTTCTGGCCGACCTGACGGAGCGCCCGGGGCGTCAGCTCCAGCGCGCCTTCCTTGTTGTTGATGAGGCCGGCGTCCTCGAGCATCTTCGTGAACTGCGCCATCGCTTCCATCGAGCGGGCGGAGTCCTCGCCCAGGAGTTCCGCGGCCCGTTCGAAGTCGATCTCGGCGAGGGCGCCGGGGTTCGTCGTGCCCTGCAACATCTGCTCGATCTGGTCGAGGTCGCCAAGGTCGTTCATCAGGTCCATGGCCTGACCGAAGTTCAGCGGGTCGACACCGTCGACGTCGTAGCTCTGACCCCAGTTGAGGTCCGGGAACGCCGCCTGCAGATTCTGTCCGAGCTGCCCCATCTGGAACTGCAGGTCCATGTCCTGCATCAGCTCGTCCGACAGCGCTTGCAGCTGCGCCCGCTGCTCCGGCGTCATCGAGTTCATCATCGCCTGGGCCGCCGCCATTCGCTGCGCCATCGCCTCGAGCAACTCGTCGAGCGTCTCGGGGTTCTCGGGGAAGAAGTCCCCGTGCTTCTCCATGAACGCATCGAAGTCCGGCTCTTCGCCGTTAGCCCGCTGCTCGAGCATCGTGTTGAGGTCGGCGAGCATGTCCTTCATGCGTTCCATGTCTTCCGGCGACATGTTCTGCATCGCGTCGGACATGCCGTCGACAGCCTGCTGCATCAGCTGATTGCGCAGGTCGTCCATGAGCTCATCGAATTGCTGTTGTGCCGCGTTGGACGTGAAGTCGTAGTTCTGCAACTCCCGAACCTGCCCGGCAAGGTCGGGCGGCAGCATGTCGAGGCGGAGATTGCGTTCGATCTCGTCGGCCGCGTCCCGAGCCGCCTGCGCATCGTCGTCGCCGCCGGCCGAGTACTCGGAGCGGGCGGCGAGGTTCTCCCGCTCCTTGTCGACGACATCTCGAAGCTGGTCCGCGATGTCGGCGAACGCGCCACCAAGGTCGCCCCGCTCCAGCATTTCTTCGCGCCGCTCGCGGATCCGTTCGAGCATCTCGCGCAGGCCCTGCATTCGTTCGCCGTCCATGTCGAAGCCGTTCTGCATCATGTTTCGCAGCGCGGCGTTCGGATCTCCGTGGTAGGCGAGATCGTCGGTCATCTGTTTGAACAGATCCTCGGCCGTCATCTCGTAGTCGCCCTGCGTTCCATCCCATGCGGAATACGTGAAGCGGGGGGCTCGGCGCTTGCGACCTCGACGGAACACCATGTTCGCACCATAGGGGACCCAACCCGTCTGCGTCGGCTCGCCCCGGCCACGTGCGCGCCCTACGGTCCTCTCATGACGCCAGAGCCGGATCCCGTCTACGCCGATGCACGACTCGCCGAGCTGTACGACCTGTTCGACGGACCACGGGACGATCTCGATCTGTATGAAGACATCGCCGCCGAGCTCGGTGCGCAGCGGGTGCTGGATGTCGGTTGCGGCACCGGCGCGCTCGCGCTTCGACTGCAGGCTCGAAACATCGACGTGGTCGGCGTTGACCCTGCTGCCGCCTCCATCGACGTGGCTCGGGGCAAGCCGGGCGCGGAGCACGTTGCGTGGATCGTCGGCGACGCAACGAGCATCGCCGTCCCAGCAGACGGAGCGATGTTCGACCTGGCGGTCAGCACCGGCAATGTCGTGCAAGGCATCGTCGACCTCGACGATTGGACCAACACGTTGATTGCACTGCGCAAGGTGGTCCGGCCCGGCGGACACTTCGTCTTCGAAACTCGCATCCCGGAGCGTCGGGCGTGGGAGGGCTGGACACCGGAGGCGTCCAGGCAGCACGGCACCACCGCCGACGGCCATCCCGTGGAGACGTGGAACGAGGTTGTCGACGTCGACCTTCCACTCGTGACCTTTGAGGCGAACTTCGAGTTTCTGAACGAGCAGGTCGTGTCCACCTCGGTCCTCCGTTTCCGATCACAGGAAGAGGTGACCGGAGACCTCGACCGTGCCGGGTTCGTGGTGCGGTCCATTCGGGATGCACCCGACCGACCGGGCCGCGAGTGGGTCTTCGTGGCAGAACGCGTCGACCTACCATGAGACGATGACCGAGCTGCTCTACCTTCACGACGCCTACCAACAGACGTGCACCGCGACCGTTGTGAGCACGGACGTGGAGGGCCGCCGGGTCGAACTCGACCAGACCGTGCTCTACGTGCAGGGCGGCGGTCAGCCCGCCGACCACGGCACACTTGCGTGGGATGGCAACGAGACGGCCGTCGTCGACGTGAAGCGGGCCGACGGAGCCGCCTGGCACCACCTCGGCGAGGGGCCGATCCCTGACGTCGGCACCAACATCACCGTCGCGCTGGATTGGGATCGGCGCCACCAGCTGATGCGCACGCACACGGCGATGCACCTGCTGTGCGGCGTGATCTGGAACGAATACGGCAAGGCGGTGACCGGCGGGAACATGGAACCGCTCGGCGGCCGCATGGACTTCGAGTTCAACCCACTCCCCGACGGCTTCAAAGAGACGATCGAAGCGGCCGTCAACGCCGAGATCGCCGCCGACCGCAGCATCGAGGTCAGCTTCCTCGATCGGACTGAAGCGCTCGCCGACGAGGACCTCATCCGCACCAAGGTCAACCTCATTCCCGAAGCCGTCACGACCATTCGGGTCGTCGACATCGTCGGGCTCGACAAACAGGCCGACGGCGGCACCCACGTGGCCCGGACGAGTGAAGTCGGCTCGTTTCAGATCGTGAAGACCGAGAACAAGGGCAAAGGCAACAAGCGTGTCCGAATCGCGCTGAGCGACTGAGCGGCGGGGCTAGCCGCCGAACGTGCCGTCCTCGTTCACTTGCGTGAACGGATTGAAGGCGATCTCCCATTGCTCGCCGCTCGGACCGGCGATGTAGCCCGAGTAGCCACCCCAGAACACCTTCTCCGGCTGCTTGAGGATCCGCACGTCGTGCGCCCGAAACCGATCGAAGACCGCGTCGACCTCGGACTCAGAGTTGAGGTTGTAGGCGAGCGTGAACCCGCCGGGTGGCGCGACCTCGGCCCCGTGCTCTTCTGCGAACTTCGCCAGGGGGTAGAGCGCGAACACGAATCCGTTGAGGGTGTAGAACGCGATGTTTGCGGCCTCCTCCTCGCTCGCTTCATCGGGCGTCCAACCGAAGACGTCGTTGTAGAAGCGGCGGGATTCATCCAGATCGTTCACCGCGATGGTGAGGATGGACAGCCGTTGGTCGAGAGGTGAGCTCATGGCCCCACAGTAGGACGTCGCTGTGACACCGGATCGGGTGAAAGTGAGACGCGACCCCTTCACCGGTTCGGGCGAAAGTGAGACGCGACCCCTTCACCCGTTTACGCTTCCCGCATGACCGAATCGTTCTTCGTGGGTGGGGGTGTGTCGACGCTCGAGTTCGAAGGCGCATCGCCGCGGTCGGACTGGCTTCGGTGGGCCGAGCGCCGCGGCGCCGACTTCTCCGACCAACCTCCGGCGCCGACGATCGATTCGTTCGCCAACGACCTGACGCTGCTGGCCGAACACGGCGTGCGCCAGCTCCGCATCACCGTCGACTGGGCTCGCCTCGAACCCCGCGCCGGAATCATCGACGACGAAGAGGTGGAGCGTCTTCTCGAACGGTTCTCGCTGATGCGTGACCGAGACGTCCACGCATGGGTGACGCTGCATCACACCACCCTCCCGGGGTGGTTCGCTGACGACACCGACGGCTTCCTCAGAACATCGGGGCCTTCGCTCCACTGGTCCCGTCATGTCGATCGTGTCGCCGAAGTGCTCGACGGGCTCGTCGCCGGCTGGATCCCGAACGAGGACCCACTCGGGTGGGCCCTTCGAAGCCACCATCTCGGCACCCGACCCGGCCGACCGGGCAGCCAGAATCTGCAGGACGCGGCGGAAGGCATCCTCGAAGCGACGTTCGAAGCCTGCCGCCTGCTGTCCTCCGGATCCGCTCCGGTGATCTCCTCGTTCGGCATCCCTCCGATCCGTGCCACCGACGAGGCCGCCGCCGACCACGTCCGACACTGGACAGACATCCTGTGGACGTCATGGACCGAAGCCATCCGCGACGGCGTTCTTCGATGGCCCTGGCGCG
Organism: uncultured Acidimicrobiales bacterium; assembly: GCA_937969565.1. Lineage (GTDB taxonomy): Bacteria > Actinomycetota > Acidimicrobiia > Acidimicrobiales > SHLQ01 > SHLQ01. Next base: position 5,996 of record CALBVR010000418.1, read on the forward strand.
GACCCCGCGAACGTCCGGACCTGGCCGACACATTCGACGCCATCGGCCTCGCCCTCGCGCCAGCGCTTGCAATCGATCCGGACGGCACGATCACCGAGGGCCCACCACCCGCCGGTGAGCACTTCGGCCACGTCCTGCGCCGCGGCGCCGAGCTCCTACCCGGCCGCGAGCTCATCGTCACCGCGCTCAGCGCTGCCACCTCGGACGCCCAACAACAGGACGATCTGATCGGAGGGTGGCTCGACCAGATCCACGAGGCGCGCGCCGACGGCACCGCCATACGAGGCGCCATCATCGAGCCCCTCTTCGACGGCCCTGCAGCCGACGCGTCCGGCGAGTCGGTTCCGGGCACCTTCAGCGCCGGCCGAGACCCTCGGCCGGCGGCGCGATGGCTGCAGGCCGGCTCCTGAGACGCTCGGTGCCGACCGTCCGGGGTTGTGACCGGTCGGTGCACCGCCCACGATGACGGGGTGATCCCCATCGACGATCCCGCTGACCCACGCATCGAGATCTTCCTCGGTCTGCGCGATCACCACGCCCGACAACTGCGGGAACAGCCGGGCGGCGACATGGCCGGCTCCTTCATCTGCGAGGGCGACCTCGTCATCGAACGAGCTGTCGGGCACGGCCACACGCTCCGGTCAGTGCTCCTGAGCGAGCGCAGGACGAAGCCACTTCCCGACGCCTTTGCGTCGGCGGACGTGTTCGCAGCAAACGACGAGGTGCTCTCGGCCGTCACCGGCCGACCCGAGTTGCGCGAACCACTCGCATGCTTCGTTCGACCCGACCCGCTCGACCCGGTTGCCCTGATCGATCGACACCAGACCTTCGCCGTGCTCGAAGGCATCAACAACCCGAACAACCTCGGGGTGATCATGCGAAACGCCGCGGCACTCGGGATCGACGCGGTCCTTCTCGACCCGACGTGCGGCGACCCCCTCTACCGTCGAGCGATTCGGGCGTCGATGGGGCAGGTTTTCGCCATCCCCCATGCGCGCCTCGGCCCCTTCCCCGATGCGCTCGACGATCTCCACCGGGCCGGGATCGCCACGATCGCGCTCACACCGGCTGGAGAGCTCGAACTCCGCGATCTCGAGACGGGATTGCGCACCGCCGTGCTCTTGGGCGCCGAAGGTCCCGGGCTCACGGATGCCACACTTGAGGCTGTGACCACCCAGGCCCGCATCCACATGCACAACGACGTCGACTCGCTCAACGTTGCTGCCGCTGCGGCAATCGCGTTCCATCAGATCGCGGGCGGCCCCAGCTGATGTTCGGTCGCCGCAAGGAGCCGAAGCCGGCCCCACTCGAAGAAGCCGAGATCCTGCAAGCGCTGCGCACCTTCAACACGACCGCAGACGAACTCGACCTGGAGCAACGTGATCTGCCGGACGGGCCGGAGGCCCGCGCCATCCGTGTTCGGGTCGGCCGACTCCGCGATGCAGCCACGCTCATCTCAGCCCAACTCAACGCACCGAAGCAATCGCCTTCGCTGCTGCACGCCGCCATTCGAAGCGGCAACGAAGCGCTCGACTGAGCTCAGCTCTCGTTCGAGAACGAAGCCGGGGTGATGAAGATCCCCTCCGCCCGCGCGGTCACCTGCCCGTCGTGGGTGATCTCACCGGCAATAAACGTCTTGCGCCCTTCGGTGCGGTCCACCCACGCCCGCAGCACCAGGTCCTCGTCGAGTGGGGTCAGGCGCTCGTAGCGAATCGACAGCGTGCCGGTGAAACCGTGATTGCCGGTCATCACTCCGGTCAGGCCCAGCAGTTCGTCCATCGTCGCCGCAACGAGGCCGCCGTGGGCGCCGCCGGGCGGACCGTTGTAGGCGGTCGTGAACCGTCCCGCGCCATGCACTGTGCCGTCCTCGAACCAGAACCGGAATGGTGGAGCGATCGGGTTCAGCGGGCCGATGACCGGGCTGTAGCGAAAGATCTCTTCCGGCCGATCGCCCGAGACGTCGGGCAGCGTTCCCGGCCGCATGCCTTCCGCCCGCTCTGCCAGCTCGGCAACCCGAAGCACCGCCTGTGTTCGGAGCTCACCATGCACCACGTGGGGTTCGAGCGCGGCTGCCACCTCGGCCAGTTCACCTTCGAGCTGCGTCAGGTCGACTCCGGCTTCCACGGCCGACGCGTAGTCGACCGTTCGGGCGAGCTCGATCAGTGTTCGGAGCCGGTCAGTGAGTTCCTGTCCTTGCATGGGGCGATCGTATCGGCGCGAAGATCGGGCGCTCTTCATGCACCCGCAGCATCGTCAGCGACCCGGTCCCGCAGACGTGAAGCGGGTCCCCTCCGGATCGACCGCCCAGGCCGCTGCGTTTCCCCACTCGTCGTCGTACACCAACTCGGCCAACGGCCGGCGACGAACCGGACCGTGGCCACCGGCCGGCCGGCCGATCGGGATGCATGCCGCGATGGCGTTGTCGTCCGGAATGGAGAGGAGCGTGCGGAGCTCGGCCTCGACCGCGTGGTGCCACATGGTCAGCACCCCGCCGTAGCCGAGCGCCCGGGCCGACAGCAGCAGGTTCTGACATGCCGGATAGACGGAAGCGCCGTCCGTCATGTCGCCGTGGCGCCGACGAATGCACGGCAGCACCACCACAGGGGTCCGCTCGAAATTGTCGACGAAGTGTTGCATGGTCTGCGCCATGCGCGCCTTCGGCGACGAGGCGTTCTCGCCGCTCCCCTGCTCGTACCCGTCGTGCGACCGCTTCGCCGACCAGCTCGAACGGAAGCTCTCGCCGAGCAGCGCCTTCGCCCGGGTGGCCTTTTCACCATCGCGCAGGACCACGAATCGGAAACCCTGTCGGTTGCTGCCGGTCGGCGCTCGGGTCGCAGCAAACAGCATGCGGTTCAGGTCGGCTTCGGCCACCGGTTCGTCGGTGTACCGCCGAATCGCCCGGGTCGTGGCCAGACCGTCCAGGAGAGAGATGTCCATGTCACGATCCTGACAGATGGACCGGAGCGGGCTGCGCCCGGCGCCCAGGAGAACAAGGCACCGGACGAGCGCAGCTCAGGGGCTCGGATCAGGAGGCCAGCAGTTCCTCGAACGTGCCGGCGAACTCGGCGGTGACATCCTCCGCCTCCGGGAAGACGATGTCGAACGTCTGACCGTGGTTGTCGAAGTTCTGCCAGGTACCGATCGTGTATTCCATCGAGGCGACGATGTCGAGGCCGAGGGCCATCTCTTCGACCGTTGCGCCTTCGGCGGCGGCCATGGCGTCGAGCACGGCCGGGTCCTCGAACATTGCCGACATCATCGGCTGCATGTCCATCGTCGTTTCGAGTCGGTGGATCAGCTGGTTCTCGTCCACGAGGATGCGGAGTTCGACGTCGAGTGCGTCCATCGCTCCGAGGACCGCATCGAAGACCACGGCATCCGCAGCATCGAGGCCAAGGTCTGCCGATGTCTCGAGCTGGTCGGTGATGTCCATTCCGAGGGCTTCGTAGTACTCGGTCATCGTGATCGTTGCGGCGTAGGCCTCGACCGGAACACCGTTGTGCTGAGCCGGCCCGACCGCACGGATCGCGTCGACGGACCGGAGGCTTTGCAGCAGAAGCGCCGGGTCCACGACCTGCGAGCCCTGTGCGTACTGGCTGGCGAACTCGGCTCCGGTGAGCCCCGGCATCTGCGTCAGATCGATGAGAATCGGACCGTCGGCGAACAGACCGAGCTCGCCTGCGCCCAGCGGGTCGATCGCGCCGAGTGAGGATGCGAGCGGCGACATGTCCATGACGAGCGTGGACTCGTCGGCCCACATCTCCATCTTGGCGTCGGTGAAGGAGGACCCGGCGCCGAGCCCGGCGAGCGTTTCCCGAAGGATGACGCCCATGTCGAAGACGGTGTGTGAACGCTGCCCGGCGACCTCTCCCCAAGCGACGGGTTCATCGGGGGCGATCGTGAAGCCGCCGAGACCGGGCATTTCCATGGTCATGGAGATGCCCTGGGTGAAGCTGTAGCTGAGCTCGTCGGGAGCAGCGAATGCCAGGGCGAGCACCTCGGTGGCCACAACCGGTTCCGATGCGACCTTCGGCGCCGACGTGCTCGAGTCCGAGGATTCTTCGCCGGGAAGTGGAGCGACCGTTGGCTCGACGCCCCACGGGACGGGCTCGGCCGCCGATTCCGGTTGCAGACTCGAGGCCCGAAGCGGCTCGACCGTTGTGGTGGTCCCGCCGCCGCACGCCGTCGCCATCAGGGCGAAAGCGGTGAGAAGGACGACGAGGACGCGGCTTCGTTTCGGGGCGGGCACGGTGGTTCTCCTGGATCTCATTGCCCTTCCGGATTCGTCCCGTGGGCGAATCTCCTTGAGGGATTGGGTCCAAAAGGCCCGCAGCCCACCGACCAGGTCGGTCGGTGGGCTGCGTTCAGGCTCCCTTGTAGTTGAGGATCGTCTCGAGTCGGTGTTCGATTCGGACGAGGTCCTGCTGGTTGTCCATCACTTCGCCGATGTCCTTGTAAGCATCGGGGTGCTCGTCCAGAAGGCCGCGAGCGTCCTCGTTCCAGGCGATGCCGTCCATCGCGGCAACCAGCGATGCTTCGCTGAGCTGCTTGCGGGCCGCGGTTCGCGACAGCCGTCGGCCCGCACCGTGCGATGCGGATCGATAGGCGGCCGGGTTGCCGCGGCCCGACACGATGAACGAGCCGGTCGCCATGGAGCCGGGGATGATGCCCCACTTGCCCTCGGATGCGTCAATGGCTCCCTTCCGGGTGACCCACATGTCCACGCCGTGGTGCTGTTCGCAGTTGGCGTAGTTGTGGTGGCACTGGATCTGGGCGCCGTCGGTGATGTCGGGGCCGGAGGCGACGTCGGCAACGACGCCGGCGCGACCCATCACGTGCGTGAGCACTTGAAGCACGGCGGCCATCATCTCGGCGCGGTTCTCGAGCGCATAGTCCTGCGCCCAGAGCATGCCGTTGATGTACGCCTCGAACTCCGGCGTGCCCTGCACGAAGTGTGCAAGGTCGGGGTCGTCGAGCGGCTGCTCGAGCACCCGCTTCATCTCGTTGCGGGCTCGCCCGATGTGCTCCTGCGCAAACAGGTTGCCGGGTCCTCGGGAGCCGGAGTGGAGCACGACCCACACCCGATCGTCCTCGTCGACGGTCAGCTCCACAAAGTGGTTGCCGCCTCCGAGTGTCCCGAACTGCGTCGCGATCTTCTTCGGGCTGAAGCGATCGTTCTTCACGTCGGGCGCGTCTCGGACGAGTCGGTCGAGCACCTTGGATCGCTCCCGCTTGGGCGAGTGGGATCCTGCGTGGCGCTTGCCTCGCTTGGGCTGACCGGACGGCACGGACCGCGCGATACCGGCGTGGAGCGCTCCGAGATGTCCGTCCACCTGGTCTCGGGTGAAGACGGTCTTCTGGGCCACCATGCCGCAGCCGATGTCCACCCCAACCGCGGCCGGGATGATGGACCCTTCGGTCGCCACGACGGAGCCGACGGTTGCACCCATTCCGAGGTGCGCGTCGGGCATCAGCGCGAGCGGCTTGTGCACGAAGGCGAGGTCCGCGGTCCGGTGCGCCTGCTCCATGGTCTTGTCGTCGAGGTCGGTCGCCCAGGAAAGGACGTTGCCGGTCCGAATCGGTCCGGCGGGGTTGGTCATGTCGTTGGGGTTCTGTGCATCAGTCATGTCAGACACCTCCCTGGTGTCAGTTTCTCAGGATCTGTGCAGCGCCAGGTGCCGGTCAGGCGCCTGGCGCTGCACAGATTGGGTTGTCAGTGGGACCACATGGCCTGGTGGGTGTCGACCGACCAGGCGGTGATCCGTTGGTGTTCGGGGCCGGCGGGAATCGACTCGTCGTCGAGCCGGTCCGCCATTGCTGCGTCGAGCTCCAACGTCCGGGCGAACCAGTCGTCGAAACTCACCTCACCCCGACGGACCGACCGAAGCCAGTCGCCGTCCGGGGATTGCAGGGGCAGCTGGAGCCGACCGGTGTCGAGAAGTTCGAGACACTGCAGACCCAACCGGGCTGCGTGCATCGCATACTTCGTGTCGTAGCCGTACTTGGCGACGAGCTCGGGCCGGCCGCCCGAGCCCCGACGACCGTGTCCGCCGCCGCGGGTCCCGGTCATCCGTTGCACCTGCGACTGCATGTAGCCGCGGTACCGGGGGATGATGTGTCGGCCGACGAAGGCCTCGGCCATGAGGCGGAGCTCGTGGCCGTACGGGGTGGCGAATTCGATCGGCGCCCACATCGACATCAGGATCGACGGGTTGCCGGATGCGGCGAGCCGCAGGAATGTTCGCAACGAGTAGAGCGTGCGGTCGATGTCGCCCGGGCCGGAAGGATGGCCTTCCGGCTGCGTGCGTTGCATCACCGTTTTGAAGCCGGCCTTGTCGAGGCCGACCAGTTGCTCTCGGGACTCGACGACGACGCCGAGCTCGTCGTGGTCCTCGCCACCGGGTATGCCGGTGCCGTGGGCCGTGGAGCCGACCTCGACGAGCAGGATCGTCGAGGTGGGCAGTGCGGGGATTTCGAGGATGGTCATTGGGTGCCTCCTTTCGAGAAGCGGTTGTGGTTGTTCTGGAGATGTGGATGTCTTGCGGGCGTGTGTTGGTGAGCGGTTGGGAGGGCCGGATGCGCGTGGATGCATCCGACCCTCCCCTCTCCCGATCTGTGCAGCGCCAGGTGTCCCTGTGACACCCCGCCCTTCACAGATCCCGTTGGGGGACGCCGAGGTGGATGGATGCCGCCTCCATCCGGACGTCCCGCCCTCGGTTGATTGCCCGAGCCTTCGATCAGCCGAAGGACAGCGGGCCCGGCCTGCCGCGGTGGCCAGACGTCACGCCGTGGTGAATGCGGGTGCGACCCAGCGGGCCCATTCCTCACGACGTGCGGGCGAGGCGATGATGGTCCCCGCCGGAACTGCCGGACGCTGCTTGAGCGTCCAGCCGAGCTGCTCGAGCGACCGATCGCCCTTGCGGCTGTTGTGCCTCTGGCACATCAGGACGCAGTTCTCCCACGACGTTTCGCCGCCGCGGCTACGCGGCACCACGTGGTCGATGGTCGAACCTCGGTCCTCGCATCCGGTCACCTGACAGGAGCGTTCATCGCGGACGTTCAGCGCGGCCTTGGAGAACCGGGGCGGAACCGGGGCACGCATCGACGCAAAGTGCACCATCTGCATGAGACGGACCACCTGCGGCCACGGGTACTCGGCGCCGCCGGCGGACCGGACGACACGGTCGCCGTCCTGGGCGACCAGTTCGGCCCGGCCGGTCACCATCAGCGTCATCGCTCGACGCCACGAGACCACGGCCAGCGGCTCGTACGAGGCATTCAGTAGTAGTACGGACATGGCCGCTCCTTTCTCGTTGGTGATGGGTTGGGGTGACCGACGGGAATCGAACCCGCGACGACCGGAGCCACGTTCCGGCGCAACCAGCCAGCAGTTGCCTCGGCCACAGAGCCCTCGGCAGGAGTCGAACCTGCGACCGTCCGGGTCGAAGCCGGATGCTCTGTCCGCTGAGCTACGAGGGCGAGATCGTCAAGCGCCTTCGATGGGATTTGAACCCACACCTTCTTCCTTGACAAGGAAGTGCTCTACCAATTGAGCTACGAAAGCAGGTACACATCATCAGAGAAATGATGTGCATATGGAGGTGTTTCTGGGCGCGACAAATTACGCCAAAGAATCACGCGGATTCAGGACGTGCATTCGACGTACCCAGCGACACCTCGTGCCTCTGTGATTTGATCGCTGCGAGGCTGACCTCAATGCCGGAACCTTCGCGGGGTCTGTTCCTGAACCGGCGTGCACCTGTCGCAGCTATGTGATTGTGGGAGCCCTGAAAACCAAGAAAGCCGCTCTCCCGTTCAGTGGGAGGCGGCTTCGGAACTCGAGGTTCGAACGTTGTTCGATTGTTGCCTTAGGGGACAACCACCTCCGAAGCCAGTGCCGGCTCATGCAGCAAGCCTGCAAACACGCGCAGGACAAGCCGCTTGGCATCATCGATGCCGGCGAGCTGCATTGTTTCGGCATTGCTGCGTGGTTCGTACATGATCGTTTGCGCACCGACACACGAAGGTCGCGGCAAGTGCTTCGATCAGTTGTACCGAGCGCACCGCAAAGTGTCAACCCTATTCCACAATTCATTCACGACTTTTCGCGCGCCATACAAAGAATCATCGAGCATTCAGACGTTATGCAACGCAGATTGCAACGCTTCGATGGCCACCGAGCCGGCGTGTTTGACCGTCCACTTCCGGCCGCGTGCCGACAGCGTGGCAAAGTCTTCGCCGGCGGCCTCGCGGACCATCGGGAGCGCCGGGTACCTCGGCTTGTGGCCGTTCGCTTCCATCGCACCGAGCAGAGCTGCTGCGGTCGCCATGTCCCCGGCCCGGCTGAGGGCGATCGCCGCCACACCGAAAAGGTGCGAGGTGCCGACGAGGTAGTGCTGACGCACCGCCAATTCCAAGCATTCAAGGTTCGTCCGCAGAACGCCGTGGAGCTCGCCGACCGGGGTCTGCCAATGGACGAGCAGGCCGCGGAGCAGGTGGTCGAGCAGGTGATTGGCGCCGAGGGACTCGGCCACATCAACGCCGGCCTCCCAGAGTCGGGTCGCCTCCTCGAGGTCGCCGACCGCCGCTCGGGCGAGCCCCTGTGCCCACCGGCCGAGTGCCACCGCACTCGCACTTCCGGATGCTTCAGCGAGCGCCCAGGTCGCCGCCGCTTGCGCCCCGGCGAGGTCCTCACCCGACTCCGGCCGCCGCGACAGCGAAAGGTGGAACACCCGCAGCGCCATCGCCCACAGCCGGTTCTCGGGCGTGGAGTCGTCACCGACGGTCGACAGCCACTCGTTGGTGATGCGGTCGGCGTCTGCGCCCGCATGCAGATTGTTCAGGTAGACGGCCGCGAGCGCGCCACGGGCGAAACCGGTGGGTTCGGCCGGGTCGAGGGCAAGGGCTTCGTTCGCCAGTCCAATCGCCCGCTCATCGGCGATGAAGTAGGCGCCGAGTGCGCACGCGCCGAGCAGGCCCGCCCGTCGGGGGCTCTCGACCAACCGATCGTCTGCAAGCAGTCGCTCCGCCCAGCTGAACAGCTCGAACCGCATGCCGAATGTGGCGTACCAGGTGAGCGAGAGCACGAGCTCCGCGGCGGCGTCCACGTCTTCGCTCACGAGCATGTCGAAGGCGGCGCGCAGGTTTGGCCACTCCGTGGCGAGGTGCTCCCAGACCTGGGCTTCCTTCTCGGTCAGGAAGAGCCCTGCCTCGTTCCGGGCGAAGTCGGCAAACCAGTGGGCGTGGCGACGGCGGATGGCATCGTGTCCGTCCTCGAGTTGTTCCGATCCGTAAGCCCGCATGGTCTGGAGCATCGAAAAGCGAATTGTGCTGCCGCCGCGGGCCGGCATGATCATGGACTTGTCGACCAGCGAATACAGCAGTTCCATCGTGTCGACGACATCGACATTGGCGACCGCCGCTGCTGCCTCGAGACTGAAGCCGGACGGGAAGACGCAGAGCCGGTCGAACAGATCCCGTTCGGCCGCGGTGAGACTCTCGTGGGACCAGCGGATCGTGTCGACCAGTGGTCGGGCCGGGTCGGTGGCCGTCGGCTGAATGGCGCCGAAGATGTCGTCGAGGCCATCGAGCAGAGCCACTGCGGTCTGGACATGCATTCGGGCGGCTGCGAGCTCGATGGCGGCGGGCAGTCCGTCGAGCCGCTCGCAGATGGCGTCGATGGCCGATCGGTTCGCCTCGGTCTCGACGAAGTGCGGATCACGCTGCCGAGTGCGCAGGAGAAACAACTCTCGGGCGGAGGCGGTGGGGTCGAGGGGCGGAACCGGCCAGCGCTGCTCGACGCCGACCGTTCCGATCGCCTGGCGGCTCGTCGCGAGCACGGATGGCCCGGCGACACCCAGAACGACGTCGACGACCTCGCGGACCTCGTCGAGAACGTGTTCGCAGTTGTCGAGGACGAGCAGCAATGGCCGTCCGTCGACGAAGCTCGCGATGCTCTCGAGCAACGTCATCTCGGGCTGGCGGCGAGCGCCGATGGACTGGGCGACCACCTCGGCCACCGCACCGGGGTCGACGATGGCGCCGAGTTCGCAATAGGCAGCCGTCCAGGCGCCCTGTTCCTGAGCGTGACGTGCCGCCTCGACCGCCAGCCTCGTCTTTCCGACACCGCCGGGACCCATCAGCGTGACGAGCCGGGACTCGGCCAGCATGCGTCCAACGCCGGCGAGATCGTCGTCTCGGCCGATCAGCCGGGTTCCGGGTGCTGGAAGCGATTTCATGGACGTCGACGCTCGGGATCGAAGCGGCCGTGGATCGTCGACGATCCCCTCGTCCACCACGAGGAAGATCTCCTCGGAGCCGATGCCGCGCAGCTGCTGCACCCCGCCGGAACGCAGATGCACGTCACCGCCGCATTCTCCGGCGACGTCCGCGGACACGGCGATCTGATCGCCGTTCGCAACGTCCATCACCCGGGCGGCCCGGTTCAACGGGATACCGAAGTACTGGCGTCCCGTCGGTGCCGCCGTGCCGCGGTGCACACCGATGCGCACCTTCAGCCGGTCGTCGTCGGGCCAGTCCGCCGCCTGGAGCGCCCGTTGCACGTCGACGGCGGCGGCGATGGCCGGCGCGAGCTCCTCGAAGACGGCGGTGACACCGTCACCGGTGTGATTGAAGACGATGCCTCCGAACGAGGCGATGACGCCGTCCACCAGCTCGTCGTGCAGCCCGAGCGCGGCGCGCATTCCCGTCGGGTTGGCCTCCCACCGGGGCGTGCTGCCCTCGATGTCGGTGAACACGAACGCGAGGTCGCCAGCCGGCAACATCCCGTCTCCGCCTGAAAGACCACCCGAACCCACGGGTCGAGTCAACCACACCGAACCGGTGGATTTCGCACCAGGTGTACGATCGGCGCCATGCACGTGATCGTCTACGTCGGAATCTCGATCGACGGGTTCATCGCCCGTCCGGGAGGCGGGGTGGACTTTCTCGACACCGACCAGCCACCGGCCGACGACATGGGCTTCGCCGCGCTGCTCGAACGGGTCGACGTGCTCGTGATGGGCCGCAACACCTTCGACTTCGTGATCGACAGCGGGTTCGACTGGCCCTACGGCGAACTCCCGGTTCGTGTCGCCACGACCCGAGCACTCACCCTGGCGCCGGGCCTCGAGCAAACGGTCGCAACGATCAGCGGTACGCCGAGTGCGTTGATTGCGGCGCTGGAAGACGAGGGTTTCGCCACGGCCTACGTGGATGGTGGCGCACTTGCGCAGGCCTTCTTTGCGGGCGACCTGGTGGACGAGCTGGCACTCACCATCGTCCCCGTCGTCATCGGCGACGGACTGCGGTTGATCGGCGGGACCCCGGGCGATCTCGGATTCGAGCATCGATCGACGGCGACCGACCCGAATGGGTTCGTCCAGATCTGGTGGGAGCGACGCCGCACTCCGGAATGAGGCCCACGGCCCACTCAACAAAGCCCGCCATCGCGCCGAAACCTCGGACATGCGAGCGGACCGTATGACGAGGCGAGAACTGACGACCTTCGCTGCCGCCATCGCGGCCGGGCTGCTCGTCGCCCTCGTCAGCGGCTTCGCCATCGCCACCATGGAGATCCGACTCGGCTCGAACCCGATGACCTCGTCCGGCGCGTCCCCCGTGCCGATCAGCGCCATCGCCGTCGGCACCGTCGCCGTGACGCTGTTCGTCGTCACGATCAACGTGCTTGGCATCCGGTCGAACCGGTGGATGCACCTCGTCAGCGGCGTGCTCATCGGCGCCACCACGGTCCTCTTCGCCCATCGCTTCTGCTATCAGCATGTGTTCGCCGGCCGGCCGTCGAGCGAGATGCTGGGCTTCGGCACGTACCTCAAGAGCGTCATCACCAACTGTGAGGTACCGCTCGGACCAGAACTCTCCGGCATGCCGTTCGGCTCGCTCGGATATGCCCGAGCCGCCGCCCAGGTCGTTGCCTTCGCGATCGGCGGGTGGGCCGTCGCTCCGTACATTCGCATCGGCGCCCCTGCGGCCGCGACCACCACCGACGGCTGACGCCTCATCAGCTCCTCGCAACACTCTGTGACCAACCCGCCGGTTTCACGGGCATCGGCGCGCCGGATCCGCTACGAAGGACCGTGGCGGGGCGAGACGGTTGGAGGCGCGGCCGTGACACCGGAGGAGTACCGCATTCTGTTCGGCGAGGATCCCCCGGACGAGCGCGGCCCGGCGGCGGCCAGAAGTCCCGCGTCCTGGACCGACACGCGGGCGTGGTGGCGAAAGAAGCGGTTCCAGTTTCCGGCGTCGATCCTGCTGATGATCGTCCTCTTGTCGATCGACGACGAGTCGGATCCCGGAGCGCCCGCACCGACAGGCGCTGGGGCGACCCCTACGGCATCGCCCTAGGTTCGATCAGCTGAGCAGACCGATGTTCTGCTTGGCCCGGGCCAGCACGCCCTCGGCAATGGCTTCGGCCTTGTCGGCGCCGAGACGCAACAACCGCTCGGTCTCCGCCGGGTCTGCGGCGAGCTCCTGGTATCGCTGCTGGATCGGCTCGAGCAAGGCGATGACGGCCGCAGCCGTGTCGGCCTTGAGCGGACCGTACTGCTCGTACTGATCGGCAAGCGTCGCCGGGTCGCCGCCGGTGGCACCGGCGAGGATCGACAACAGGTTGGACACGCCGGGCTTGGCCTCGATGTCGAAGCGCACTTCGGACTCGCTGTCGGTGACCGCCCGCTTGAACTTCTTTTCGATCGCCTTGAGATCGTCGAGCACGTTCACGGTTCCGGCGCCCTCTTCGGACTTGGACATCTTCCGCTCGGGGTGCTGCAGATCCATGACTCGTGCACCCGCTTCGGGGATCACGTGCTGCGGTACGACGAAGGTGTCGCCGTACCGGCTGTTGTACCGCTCGGCGATGTCTCGAGTGATCTCGACGTGCTGACGCTGATCGTCGCCGACCGGCACGAGGTCGGTGTCGTAGAGGAGAATGTCGGCGGCCTGGAGCGCCGGGTACGTGAAGAGGCCGGCGGAGACGAACTTCGTCCCGTCACGGTTCGACTTGTCCTTGAACGCGGTCATGCGACTGAGTTCGCCGAAGCTGACCGTGCACTCCATCAACCACGCAAGTTGCGGATGCTGGGGAACCTGACTCTGTACGAAAAGGATGCACTGCTCGGGGTCGAGGCCGATCGCGATGAGCAACTGTGCCAGCTGGATCGTGCTGGCCCGGAGTGCCTCTGGGTCCTTCAGCAGCGTGAGTGCGTGCAGGTCGACGACGCAGTAGATGCTGTCGTGCTCGTGCTGCATCTTGACCCAGTTCAGGTTTGCTCCCAGCAGGTTGCCGAGGTGCAGGTCGCCCGAGGGCTGGATTCCACTGAATACGCGTGCCATGGCGATACAGGCTAGGGGGCGCACAGCTCCTTGGTTGCGTCGCTGGCGTCCGATCGGGCGAAGTTGAACTGACGCCAGGACTCCTGCGGCTCGGTGGCGCAGAGGTGGGCAACCATCCGGTCGAATCGGGTGTTCGGCAGCGGCCGGAGCACATCGATCCGCTCGACGATCGTCGGCGTCGCGTCTTCGGACAACCAGAAGAGCGCCTGCACGCTGATCACACCGTCGGACTCGCGGGGATGATCGAAGTTGTAGTCGGCCATTCGTTGGTCCGGGTTCGACAGCGCCATGGCACCGACGAAGACCATCCAGGTGCAGATCACGGCGCCGCTGATCCACTCTCGTTCCGCCCGCCAGCCGAGGATCCGCACGGCCACGAGTACGAGCACGGCCATCAGGAAGAGGCCGAACCCGAACGACCACCACCGCAGGGGCGTCATGAAGTTGCGTTGCACGTACTCGGCGATGCGCTGCAGGGCGATCACGTCGATGAGTCCGGCGAGGACGACGGTGCCGGTCGCCAACCACCGGAAGCGGGCGAGTTGCGCTGCCGTGTCGGTACGGACGATGCGGCGGAGCAGAAGGAGAAGGGCAATCGCCAGCGCCGCAACGAACAGCAACTGGAAGAACCCGGATCGCACTTCGGATCGCCAGGCATCTTCGCTCAGCGGTTTGCCGAGGTTGCCGAGACGAAGCACCACGAACGCGAGGAAGAGCAGGTTGAGTGCACCGAGCACCATCGTGCATTCGACCATGCCGAGCGGGCGGCGCGGCACGACCGGACGAACCACGCGGTCCATCGAGGCGAGCAGCGCAACCACCAGGAAGACGGCGGCGAGGAGTCCGCCGAACCCGAGCCGCCCGAACGGGACGATGCTGAAGTCGACCAGGCTGGCAAACACGCTGTCGGCGTCCGCGAGGAGCTCCCGAAACAACGCGGTGATCACGAGCGCGAGCACACCGCCACGGATGACGGCGACAGCGGTACCGGCGCTTCCGCCGTCCGACCGGGTCGGAGTGACTGGCCTCGCCGCCGGCTCCAGACGCAGGACCGCGCCGGCCCGAAAGTCGAAGACGCGCTGGTCAGTTCCGGCGGCCAGGGCAACGAACGCCCCCACCAACCCGCTGGTGAACAGGATGCACAGCGCCAGCCAACTGTTGTCGCGGACGACGAGGAACGGCAGGAACAGCGCGGCGGCGAGGGTGAGGCGAAGCAGTCCGGATCGATCTCGCACGACCACGGCAAGTCCTCCGGCCAGCGCACCGAGGGTCAGGGCGGAGCCAACACCGGCCCGCGTCGTCACCGCCACCGATCCGACCACACCGATCGCCAACGCAAAACGGCCGAGCCCGGCTCGACGGAACCCGCTTGGTTCGACCTCGACAGCGACGGCGTCGACGACGGTCATCAGTCCCCGAATCCCCCGTTGCGGGGCTCCGGACGAGGGTTCGGGCAGAACGAGTCGAGCAACCAATCGGCGTTGCGGTGGGCCCGGTTCTGACCGAGCAGTCCATAGCTCGACTGCAGATCGGTTCGGTCACACAGCGACTGCGCCAGGATCGCAACTTCCTCGGACGGCAGCTTTTCCAGACCCTCGAGTGATGCGAGCACAGCGTCGTCCGACAATCGGGCGATCGCCCGAACATCGACCTGCTCCGGCGACTGGTGCTCGAGGTTGTAGCGAGCGACGAATCCGTCCGGGTTCACAACGTTCATCCCGAACACGAAGACTCCGGCCGAAAGCAGGACGAATCCGGGGAACCAGGAACGGTCGGCACGGAGGCCACCGATCGATGCCATGTAGGCGACGATGACCACGCCGACCCAGCCGGTTGCCGCCAACGCCCAGAAGCGCAACGGCGTGAAGTCGAACGAACCCACGTAGTGGAGGAGACGCTGGGCGGAGATTGCCGTGATGACGAGCGTGAGCGTCAGGACGATGAGCGCAAGGGGTCGGAACGGATCCCGGGCACCGTCCTGTTGTGGTGCCCGCAGCGATCGGAGTGCGCCGAGGAGGCCGACGGTCAGCGCGGCGACCCAGAGGAGCTGGAAGAAGCCGCTTCGGGCATGTTCCGCCTGCGTGAGTCCTTCCGTTTCGAGCACGTGGTCGACCCCGCCGACGGCAACGGCGATCTGGGTGCCGACGAACGCAGCAAAGAGTGCGGCGAGGCTGCCGAGAATGATCGTCAGCTCGAGAGAAGCCATGCCCGTTGCTCGTTCGGGGGCGGCATGCGGTTCGGTCGTGTGGGCGGCCCGGGAGACGAGCCCGAGGAGCAGGAGGGCGAAGACACCGGCGAGGAGTGCGTGCCCGACCGCAGACGGGAGGTTGCCGATGAGGAGGAAGCTGGCGAACACTTCGTCGGCGGAGGCGAGCAGCAGGCCGAACACGATGAGCACCGGTAGGGCGACAACGACACCGCGCATGACTGCGGCGCCCTGGGCATCCTCGGCCCGGGTGCGAACCCAGCGGCTCAGCATCTCGATCCCGTACACCCACTCGATCGCCTGGCTGGTGTGGTGCGCCACGATTGTTCGGACGTTCAGGTCGCCGAGCGCGCCGGCGCGGGACAGGCCGGCGGCCACGACAAGGAAGGTCGTCACGGCGGCCATCGTTGCCAGAAGCAGGCCGTCGGAACTGCGAATCATCATCCACGGTGCAAGGAACATCGCGCCGACGACGAGCCACTGCGCACTTCGTTGTTCGACGCGACCGCTGATCAGAAGGGCGGCCGCCAGCACGAGCACGGCCGCCACAGTCGCCACCACGCCGACACCGACCCGGACACCGATGTTGAGGAGGAAGCCGGCGATGATGACCCCAGCGAGCTCCAGCCCGAGCAACGTCGGCTTCTCGTCCCTCGTCAGCGGTGATGGCGCCGGCGCGACGACGGCGGCCGCGTCCGGCAATGCCGGTCCAGCGGGCGGGGGTGGCGGTGGTGGTACGGACGACATCTGATCTCCTCCACGAGCGGTGTCGCCACTCAACGTAGTGAAGAGATGCGTAAAGATGCCGTGAAAGTGTTGTTGCGATCGCGCGACGGGCAAGCGCTCGAACGAACGTTCCCATCGGCTAGAGTGCTCGCCGTGCGACTCGACGGCAACCTCACGTTCGTTCCCGCCGACCCGCCGCGCGCCTCGTGGTTCGCTCTGTGGGATCCCATTGACCAGGGTGGCCTCTTCGCCGATGTCGCCGACGACGAGATGGACGCGCTCGAGGCAGTACAGCTCGAGCTCGCCGTCCCCGCGAAGCGCGGCACCACCGTCGAACAGGTGGGCGCCCGCAAGATCCCGCTCGCCGCGGCGATCGACCACTTCGCCACGCTCCCCCGTTCCGCCGACGCCAGCCGTTCGGCGCACGCGTGGGCCGGCGTCGTTCGCGCCGCGCTCTCGCTGATCGCCGACGGCAGGGTCCTTCCGTGGATCAGCCCCGCCGGCTTCGACACCTGGCGGGTCGACCCACTGTCGCCGAGCCAACTCGAACTGGTCGATGCATGTGCTCGCTCCCTCCCCGCCGAGGGCCATTGCACACCGGGCGCCGGTCGCGGCACGATCGCCGACCCGGAGTTCACGGTGCGAGCGGTGTTCGATGCAGTTGCCGACGGTTTCCTGCGCACAGCCGCCGCCCATCGTGTCGGCAGCCTTTCGCTGTTCGCTGACCGCCGCCCCACCCGGGTCGACCACCTCCGTCCGTGGGTCAACGAACTCGCCACGGCGCACTGCGCGTCGAGCCGACTGGTGCTCCGAGCCCACCCGCCCGCCGAGGATGACGACGGCCAGGTCAACGACCCGCACTGGACCATCCGCTTCCAGCTGCAGAGTCGTATCGACCCCAGCCTGGTCATCGACGCCGCCGACTTCTGGAAGACCCCGGCCGCCGTGATGGAACGGCTCGGTCAGCAGGCGGAGATCACCCTGCTTGCCGGGTTGCGCCGTACGAGCCAGCTCGTCGCACCTCTGGCCCGGGTTCTCGACGAGAACGCTCCGACGGTCGCCGCGCTTCACGAGGACGACCTCGACCTCCTCCTCGACCGCCTCGACGACCTCGCAGACGCCGATGTCGAGGTGCGTTTCCCCTCCGAGCTCATCGCGCCGCGAATCGAACGGAAGCTAGTGATCGCGGCCGAACCCGCACCGACCGGCGCCATGGCGAGCGTGCTCGACCTGGACAGCCTCCTCACCGTGGACTGGGAGTTCCTCATCGAGGATGTCGCCCTCACCAAGGAGGAGCTCGCCGTGCTCGGCGATGCGAAGCGTGCGGTCGTGCCGCTGCGGGGCAAGTGGGTACAGCTGGACCGGGCTGCCCGCGACCGTTTGAAGGTACCGCCGCCGGCCCTCACCACCGGCGACGTCCTGAGTGCGGCGATGAACGGCACGCTCACGGCCGGTTTCGACGACGAGGAGATCGACGTTCGATTCGAAGGCGCCGTCTCCGGCCTGTCCGCCCGCCTCGCGGCCCTGACCGAGGAGCGCGAAGAGCCGGAGCCACCCGAGCTCTGCGCCGAACTGCGTCCGTACCAGAAGCGTGGCCTCGGTTGGATGGCCGACCTGTGTGCGCTCGGGCTCGGTGGCGTTCTCGCCGACGACATGGGGCTCGGCAAGACGATTCAGCTGCTGTCGCTCCACGCGTTGCGCCCGGGACCCACCCTCGTCGTATGCCCGACGTCGTTGCTCAACAACTGGAAGCGTGAAGCCAACACGTTCCTTCCGAACGTGAAGGTGCACGCGTTCCACGGCGCTCGGCGATCCCTCGACGACGTCGGTCCCGGCGACCTCGTGCTCACCACGTACGGCGTCGTTCG
The DNA here is from genome assembly GCA_937969565.1 of uncultured Acidimicrobiales bacterium. Taxonomy (GTDB): domain Bacteria; phylum Actinomycetota; class Acidimicrobiia; order Acidimicrobiales; family SHLQ01; genus SHLQ01. Next base: position 24,146 of record CALBVR010000418.1, read on the forward strand.
CAGCGACACCGACACGCTGGCCGGCCGATCGTGGGATCTCGTCGTCGCCGACGAAGCCCAGCACATCAAGAACCCGCGGTCCCGTTCGGCGAAGGCGCTGCGAGAGATTTCCGGAACGGCACGCATCGCCCTCACCGGCACGCCGGTCGAGAACCGACTCAGCGAACTCTGGGCGATCGTCGACTGGGTCGTACCCGGCCTGCTCGGCCCGCTCGAGACCTTCAAGCGGGAGACGGCCACACCGATCGAGCGCGACAACGACCGGACAGCGGCCGAGCGGCTGCATCAGCTGGTCGACCCATTCCTCTTGCGACGTCGCAAGACCGATCCTGGGATCGCCCCCGAGCTGCCGCCGAAGCTCGAACGCGATGTGATCGTTCCGCTCACGCCGGAGCAGGTCACCTTGTACAAGGCAACGGTCGACGAATCGCTCGCCGAGGTCGGCCAGGCGGAGGGCATCGCCCGCCGCGGTCTCGTCTTGAAGTTGCTGACCGGCCTGAAACAGATCGCGAACCATCCGGCCCAGTTCCTCGGCGAGAACGGCCCGCTCGAAGCCAGGTCGGGCAAGCTCGAGGCGCTCGACCAACTGCTCGACACCGCGGCCGAGAACAACGAGGCCACCCTGGTGTTCACCCAGTACGTGAAGATGGGCGAGCTCCTCGTCCGGCACTTGCAACATCGCGGTCACTCGATCGAGATGTTGCACGGCAGTCAGTCCGTGGGCGCCCGTCAGAAACTGGTCGACCGTTTCCAGGCCGGCGAGCTCGACGTGCTCGTGCTCTCGCTCAAGGCCGGCGGCACCGGGCTCAACCTCACCGCAGCGACCAACGTCGTCCACTACGACCGTTGGTGGAATCCGGCCGTCGAGGATCAGGCCACCGACCGCGCCTACCGCATCGGGCAGACCCAGACCGTCACCGTGCACCGCATCATCACCGAGGGCACGATCGAGGATCGTGTGGCGGAGCTGCTGCGCAACAAGCGTCAGCTGGCCGATCGGGTCGTGGGTGGCGGCGACGGATGGATCGGCGAGCTGTCGGATGACGAGCTCACCGATCTGGTCAGTCTGGAGGCAAACGCATGAGCTGGAAGGAACTCTGGATCGACACGCTCGCCGAATCCGGCACGGTCGACGCCACCCGGTTGGAGCGTGGCGGCACCCCCATGAAGATGGACTCGGTCGGTGCGATCGAGGTCGAACCGGGTCTCCTCCGCGCGCCGGTCGACGGCACGAAGCCGCACGTGGCCATCATCGGTGTGGCCCCACTGCCCGACCGGGAGTGGGACGCGTTTCTGGACCTCGTCACCGAACGGGCGTCGCTGTCGGCCGCTCTCCTTGCCGGGGAGTTGCCCTTCGAGCTCGCCGATCGGCTGCTGCCCGGAAAGGGCGACGTGTCGTGCGACTGCAACTGTGCCGACGGCGGCGATCCGTGTGTCCATGCAGCGTCGCTTCTCCATGCGGCCGGCGCCCTCTTCGACGTCGAACCGTTTGCGCTGGTCCTCATTCGGGGCCGGGGCCGCAACGACGTGCTGACCGAGCTGCGCTCGCGCCGTTCGGCGTCGCTCGGATTCGATGAGCCGGAGGGGTCCGACCTTCCCCGCGGTGTCGATCCGACAACGTCTGCGGCCGATGCGTGGCGTCGCAGCCCGGAACCGCTGCCCTCGTCACCCCGTGTTCCCCGTCAGCCGGGCTCGCTGCTCACGCTCGCGGCACCGCCACCGAGCGACGCCGGAATCGACGAGCAGGAGTTGCGTCACCTCGTGGAGGATGCCGCCGGCCGCGCCCACGCGGTCCTCACCGGCGACGGCGAATCCGGACTGGCGCTGGGACCCGGCGCCGACGTGGTCCGGCGGGCGGCCCGGGGCGATATCGCCGCGATCAGCGCCGCGACCAAGGTTCCACTCGATGAGCTCACCAGCGCCGCGCAGGCATGGCAGTTCGGCGGCGCCGCGGGCCTCCGTGTCTCCCGGAAGAAGTGGGACGCGGGCAGCGCTGCGCTGCAGCCCGGTTTGGATGCCCTGGGTCCGAGCGCCAAAGCGCGGGGCAACACGGTGAGCCTCCTGCGCTCGCAGCTGCGCCTCGATGAGGACGGCCAGTGGTGGCTGTTCACCGCCGACGACGAACTTGGGTGGGTGCTCGCGAGCGAGCCGGCCGACGACCCCGCCGACCTCATCTGAGGCCGAGTCGCCGGCCGCTCGATCGCAGCGTGATCCCAAAAATGAGTGAGCCCGGGTTGTGGCGGAACAACCCGGGCTCTTCGCAGAACCGTGAGGGCGGCGGAACCCCGGTGTCTGCGAGAACGACGCAGACGTTAGCCACACCTCGAGGGCCGGTCCAACGCGCGCGAGAACTCTTCAGAAGCTCCTCCGGAACGCCGCGTTGGGAGAGGCACTCCCACGAGCGTGCCGCGTTTGCACTGACGCTGCCTGAGTCGAACGGATCATTGTCCGATCGGCCACCGGGACGGCAGTCCGGCCGCTCGCCATGTTGCGAGCGCGACAGCGGCGAAGACGGCGTCGGAGCCGTTCACCGCCGGTCGGTCGGACGCCACGATCTCGACATCGACCTGAGGCATGTCGGCGCTTCGAACGATCCCGAACGAACGGACCGTGAGGTCGCCGATTGTTCCGTCCTCGGCGACGTGCAGCTGCTCGCTGGTGACGAGGCTGTGTCCCATGTGGGCGGCCCCGATGCAGTACGAGCGGAGCACCGTTTCGTCGAGCGCCTCGCCCGCGTCGACCTGAACTCGGATGACGCCGTCGACCACGACGGCGCTCGCCACTCCGCCGTTCGGGGCTTCGATCCGGCCGGTGTCGGTCAGCGCTCCGACCAGAACCGCGGCCTCCAACCATCCGGCGCCGCGGAGCGAGGTCGAGGTTCTCGGACCGGGGACATCGACTTCGACCACGTCGAGCGCCGGTGCCGTCGAGGCGATCGCTGCGGCGACACCGTCGGTTCGGGCCACGTGGACGACACCGGTGCCGTCGGCGCGGAGGCCGGCAGCGAGTGGCGGCCGCTTCGTGCCCATGCGAACAGAGTCTTCGCGGCTGAGCACCAACCGGATCGGAGCATCGTGTGCATCCGCCAGCCGTCGGGCGACCTGACCGAGTTCGTCCTGCAGGTCGATCTTCGCCCCGAACGCACCGCCGTTCTCGAGCAGTGAGGACGGCTCGCCACCCGGCGGGCACCACACCGTTTCGGTTTCGAGGGCGGCCGGCTCCACCCATGTGGTCTGCAGCGTGAGATCCCAAGGACCGTCGGGAAGCGAGATGGGGGCGGACGCCTCCGCCGTCGTTCGCCGACCCTGAACCTTCCCACTGGCAACCCGGGCTTCAGCCAGGGTCGGTGCCACGACCCAGTCTCCGTCCGCCCCTGGGACGGCAACCAGTGCGTCTGCCGGGCAGGTGTCCGCCGAAAATCCGCCTTGTCCGAGCGCCACCGCAGCGCCGACGGCCTGGGGCGTGCCACCCTCGATCGCTGCCCGTTGGGCTGCAGCATCGCTGAGCGGCGGGAGTTCGCTGTCGCCAAAGGCGACCCACGCCTCTCGAATGGTCTGCCATCCGGTGCAGCGGCACAGGTGGGCGGCGAGGGCGTTGTCGAGCTTGGTGCGGTTGTCGGGCTCGATCCCGGAAGCACGAAGTGCCGACAGGCGGCAAATGATGCCCGGCGTGCAGAAGCCACATTGGCTCGCACCCGAACTCGCGAAGGCTTCCGCCCACTGTGCACGTTCGGTGCTCTCCAGCCCGTCCACGGTGGTCACCGACCGACCGGCAATCCTGCGCACCGGAGTCACACACGCCACCCGGGCTTGCCCGTCGATCAGCACGGTGCAGCAACCGCATTGGCCCTGCGGTGCGCAGCCATCCTTGACCGAGGTGATCCCGCACTGTTCCCGGAGAACGGTGAGGAGATCGGCCCGGTCATTTTTGATGACGATCGGTTCGCCATCGACGGTCAGTTCAACGGCCACACTGACCTCCCTTTCGCGACCCTCGACGATACTGTGAGCTGCCATGCATCTGAACCGCATCAGCCGTCGGAACGTTCTGGGAGGCGGGCTCGCACTGGTTGCCCTAACCGCCTGCGGGGGCAGCGACGGCGGCGCCGCATCGGGCACCGCAGCAGACCGACTGGGCGTGCGGTTCCCGGATGGATTCCGGGCCCCCAGCATCGCCGTGACCGGTTCCGGCCCACAGCGGTTTCCCTTCGTTCTCGTCGCCGAGGACGGCTTCCCCGTCATCGACAATCCGCCCGCATCGATCGACATCGAGGTCGCCTTCGACGGAACCCCGGTGGAGACCGTGACCGTGCCGGGCCGCGGCGTCGGTCAGTTCACGCCGTACTACCCGCTCGAATTCACCCCAGAGCAGGCCGGTCGGTACACGGCGACCGTCGGGTTCAGCGAGTTCCCGGTCGAGTTCATGGTGATGGACCGATCCGAGGTTGCCCTGTTCCAGAACGGCGACCCGCTTCCCGCCTTCGACACTCCGACCACGTCGAACGGCCACGGCGTCACCACCGTCTGCACCCGAACCGAACCGTGCCCCTTTCACGAGATCACGCTCACGGAGGCCGTCGCCAACGGCAAGCCGACCGTGTTGTTGATCGCCACACCCGAGTTCTGCCAGACCGACGTGTGCGGGCCGTCCGTGGAGTTTCTGATCGAAGCTGCCGCCGATCGGGATGACCTCAACGTCATCCACGCCGAAGTGTTCGCCGACCCACGCAATCCGGAACCCACCGCCTTCCCGGAGCTCGCGCCGCTGCTGACGGAGTGGGAGCTCGCCTTCGAGCCCTCGCTCTTCGTCGCCGATGCGTCCGGGATGATCGTGGCCTCACGCCATTTCGCCATGGATCGCGACGAGGTCGCCGACGCAATCAACGCCGTCTGAGGTGTCGGCGGACGGCGAACTCCGGCAGGCGGCCACCGATCAACGACTCTGGGATGTCGTCCGGGAGCGTGCCGGCGCCGGCGACGGCGACGCCGCCCGGATCGCCGACGTGTGCCAACGGATTGCGACCCAGACCGCGGCGGAGGCGGATCGCCTTCGGGCGGCCGCCCAGATCGCCGGGCTGGACGTCGAACTGAGGCCGGACCCGTCCGGCCAGCTGCATGTCGTACACGTCACCGCTCCCGACTGGTCCACAGCTCGACGCTTCGCCGCCGTCGCCCGGGAGAATGCGTACGTCAGCTGGCAGGACCGGGACGGCGGCGCGGCGGAGGCGTTCTTCCGAACCCAGGAACAGCTGCACCTGGTTCGCCTTGCGGACGTGCCGCACACGATCGCACTGTCCTGGCCCTCAGCTGGGGCGGTCCGTCGTTTGCCGAATGCGCTCGTGCCGTCCGGGCGCGACTTCGACACCATCGCCCTGCCACGGGCTGCGTGGCCGCTGTACTTCCTCGTACGTCCTGTCAGGTTGACGCGTGAACGACTCGCTGCTGGCGAGGCGCCATCGCTCCCGCTCGGACCGATCCTGTCCACGCCGGTCGATCTGCTCGACGCATTGCTGGAGTTCGCCGGCGTCACCACCGACGACCATCTCGTCGATCTCGGGTGTGGCGACGGTCGGGTGTTGATTCACGCGGTGGACCGGCATGGCTGCAAGGCAACCGGCGTGGAGAATGACCCGACGCTGGTGGCCCGGGCTCGGGAACAGGTGCGTCGGGCCGGGCTGCACGGTCGGGTCGAGATCGTCGATGGCGATGCGCGCTCCCACGACCTGTCGGCGGCGACGGTCGTGTTCCTGTTCATCCCGGCCGAGCACGTCGCCGACGTGGCCGCCGAGCTTCGAGACCGCGGTTTCGATGGTCGGATCGTTTCCCACGAGCAACGCTGGATCCCCGGCACGATCGAACCGAGCGCATCCGAGGTACTGACGGGCACCAACTCGCTCACCGTCGCCCACCGCTGGTAGCCCACCCAAACGGGTGAAGGGGTCGCGTCTCACTTTCACCCGTCGTCTCGTCGAAAACGCACGATGCCGCAGCCAGAGGCTGCGGCATCGTTTCGTTCTGGGTGCCCGAATGGGCGGTGGCTCAGCTGAAGCTGGAACCGCAGCCGCAGGTGCGCTGGGCGTTCGGGTTGTTGATCTTGAAGCCGGTCTCCTGGATGGTCTCGGTGTAGTCCAGGGTGGCGCCCTCGAGCATCTGAGCGCTCGACGGATCGCAAACGAGCTTCACGTCGCCGTAGGTCTGGGCGAGGTCGTCGTCAGCGATTTCCGAGTCGAAGAACATCTCGTAGCTGAATCCGGAGCAGCCGCCGGGGCGGACGGCGACGCGGAGGGCGAGTCCGTCTTCGCCTTCGGCCGAGATCAGGTCGGCAACCTTGGCGGTGGCGTTGTCGGTGAGTGCAATCATGTGCGTCCTCCGTGGCGAATCGAGTGGTGTCACTCAGGGTATCGCATCGTTGAACAGCCGGGTACAGCCGAATATGCCCAAAATTCTGGATTTCCAGCGTCCAACCTTCCCCCCGCACGGCCCGAAGCACCGCCGCCGACGCCAGTACAATCAGCCCATGAGCGCCCCTCCCCCCACGACCGACGACCTCATGGGTGTGCTCCGCGGTGTCATCGACCCCGAACTCGGGTCGAACATCGTTGAGCTCGGCATGGCCAAACGGGCCGAAGTGGTCGATGGCGTGGCCCAGATCACCATCGCCTTGACCACCTCGGGATGTCCGCTCCGCTCGCAGATCCAGAAGGACGTCAAGGCGCGTCTGCTGTCCATTCCCGGCGTCGACAAGGTCAAGATCAACTGGGACGTGCTGAGCCAGGAAGAGAAGGCCAACGTCATGTCCGTCGCGCGGTTCAACGTGAGCCAGAACGCTCCGGACACGTCGGTCCCGTCGAACACTCGCTGCATTCTGGTGGCGTCGGGCAAAGGCGGCGTCGGCAAATCCTCCGTCACCGCGAATCTCGCGGCCGCACTCGCCATCCAGGGTCATCGGGTCGGTGTGCTCGATGCCGACATCTGGGGATACTCGATTCCGCGCCTCCTCGGTATCGAGGGCCGGCTGGCCGGGTCACCGGAGAGCGGCAAGATCACGCCGCACGTGCAGTCCATGGGCGCCGGCGAGCTCGAGGTCGTCTCGATGGGTTTCCTGGTCGAGAGCGAGGATTCGGCGCTCATGTGGCGCGGCCTCATGCTGAACCGGGCGGTCCAACACTTCCTGCAGGATGTCGAGTGGGGCGATCTGGACTACCTGCTGTGCGACATGCCGCCGGGCACCGGCGATGTGCAGATGGGCCTGGCCAAGATGCTGCCGCATGCCGACATGCTCGTCGTCACCACGCCGTCGAAACTCGCGCAGAGCGTCGCCGTTCGTGTCGTCGACATGGGACGCAAGAATTACCTCCGCATCGCCGGCGTGATCGAGAACATGAGTGCGTTCGTCGACGAGGACGGCAAGACCCACGAAGTCTTCGGCGCCGGCGGAGGCGAGGAACTGGCGAGCGACATCGACGTCGACCTCATCGGCAAGATTCCGTTGGATCGTGCGATCGTCGACGGGGGAGACA
>CALBVR010000419.1 GCA_937969565.1 uncultured Acidimicrobiales bacterium
GGCTCTGCGGAAGACGGCGGCTGGAACACCACGCACCTGAACAGCGGACGCAAGATGGAGGCAGCCTTCCCCGGCATGGACTTCAGCTACGTCGAGGAGATCGAACCCGGCCAGCCGGCAACCAACGCGTTCCAGGACGCCGTGGACGCCGGCGCCGACCTCGTCATCGGCACCACCTTCTACCAGTTCGACATGATCGACGTGGCCGCCGAGAACCCGGACGTCTACTTCCTCACGTGGGCCGGCTTCGAGCCACAGGACAACGTCGGCCACTTCACACAGGCCACTGAAGACGGCCGCTACATGGACGGCATCGTCGCCGGCAGCCTCACCGAGTCGAACATCATCGGCTACCCGGTCGGGTTCCCGTTCGAAGAGGTCAACCGGGCGCTCAACGCCTTCACCCTCGGCGCCCAGGAAGTGAACCCCGACGTGGAAGTCCGGGCCGTCTACCTCAACACCTGGTTCGACCCCGCCATCGAACAGCAGGCCGCTGAAGCCCTGGCGAACGCAGGTGCCGACGTGATCGCACATGAGGTGGGCTCGCAGGTCTACGCCACGGTGATGGCCGAGCGCGGCGGCTACGTCATCGGCTACACGAACGACTGGTCCGACTTCGAGCCGGAAGCCTGGGCGTCCTCGTTCCTCCTCGACTGGAGCACGTATTACATCGAGCAGGTCGAGGCGATCCTCGCCGACGAGTTCGTACCCGGAAACTCCTACGGCGGTCTCGCCGAGGGATGGATCGATTTCGCTCCGTACGGTCCCGCCGTGACCGACGAGATCCTTGCCCTCATCGATGAGCGCAAGCAGGGCATCATCGACGGCACGTTCGACATGTTCGCCGGCCCGATCTTCGACAACCAGGGCAACGAGGTGATCCCGGAGGGCGAGACGATCGAGTTCGCCGACCGGAACGCCTGCTGCATGTGGCTGGTCGACGGCATCGTCGGCGAGATCCCGGCCGAGTAGGAGCACCCCAACCAACTCGATCCAGATGACCACTGAACCAATCCACCTCGAGGTCCGGAGTATCACCAAGTCGTTCTATGGCGTCGCCGCCATCGACTCGGTGGACTTCGACCTCCGAGGTGGCGAGATCCACGGGCTGCTCGGGGAGAACGGCGCCGGAAAGTCCACGCTGTGCTCCGTGCTGTCCGGGCTGTACCGACCCGACTCCGGTTCCGTCTCCATCGACGGCCACGAGCTGCAGTTCCGCTCCCCCCAGGACGCGGCCTCCGCCGGCATCGGCATGGTGTACCAGCACTTCCGACTCGTCGACAGTTTCACCGTTGCCCAGAACATCGTGCTCGGCCTGCGCAAAGGTCAACGGCCCAAGTCGATCCGTCAGGTCGAGACGATGGTGTCCGACCTGGCGGACGAGTACGGGCTTCATGTGGATCCCACGGCGCCGATCTGGCAGCTGTCGGTCGGTGAGCAGCAGCGGGTCGAGATCCTGAAGCAGCTGTTTCGAGGCGCCAAGATCCTGATCCTCGACGAACCGACGGCCGTCCTCGCACCACAGGAAACCGACCGACTGTTCGAAGCGGTGGAGACCATGGTCGCCAAGGAACACGCGGTCGTGCTCGTGTCCCACAAGATGGCGGAGACGATGGCGTACACGGATCGGATCACGGTCCTCCAGCGAGGCCGGAACGCCGGCTCCGTCCGGACCGCCGACACCGGCCCGGCCGACGTCGCCCGGATGATGTTCGGCGACGCGAAGGCCGCGGAACGCACCACGATCGCCGGACCCGATGAGGTTGGCGATCCGGTGCTCACGCTTTCGAACGTGAGCGTCCTCGCCGACAAGGGCATGACGGCCGTCGACGACGTGTCGCTCACCGTCCGTCGGGGCGAGGTCGTCGGCATCGCCGGCGTCGCTGGCAACGGTCAGCGAGAACTCCAGGAGGCCATCGCCGGGTTGCGTCCAACCACTTCCGGAACGATCGACATCAACGGCACGGACTGCACCAGCACCGGACCGAAGGGCACGATGCGGGCCGGGTTGGCGTACGTGCCCGAGGATCGGCTCGGTGTGGGATTGGCCCCGGGCCTCCCGCTCGAACACAACATTGCGCTGAAGAACCACGATCGGGCTCCCCACTCGAGGAGGGGCATCCTGTCCACCTCGTCGATCGAGGAGACCACGAACCGTCTCGTGGAGGACTTCGACGTTCGCGGCAACCGCAAAGGCATGCGAGTGAGCCTGATGTCGGGCGGAAACCTCCAGAAGGCGATCCTCGCGCGGGAGCTCACCGAAGCCCACGACGTCCTGCTCGCCGCCGCTCCCACCCGCGGGTTGGACATGGCGGCAGCTGCCGCCGTGCGGACCCACATCATCAACGAGCGGGCGGATGACCGCGGCGTCCTCGTCTTCTCCGAAGATCTCGACGAGGTCATCCACATGTCCGACGTGGTCCTCGTCATGTTCAAGGGACGAATCGTCGGACGATTCCACCGGGACGAGATCGACGTCGACCGGATCGGCCTGCTGATGACGGGTTCGCAGGACGAGGAAGCACCAGCAGACGCGTCCGAAGCCTCGATCGTCCTGGCCGACAGGGTCGACAACGAACGTCCGGCGGCCGAGACGCCGCCATCCACGATCGCTGGAGCGGTCTCATGACTTCACTGGTTCGAGTCGAGCCGCGCGGGCATGCAGGTTCATGGGTACGTTTCGGCGTTCCCGCCCTCGCGCTCCTCTTTGCGCTCGCTCTTGGCGGCGGAATCCTCGCCATCGCGGGGAACAATCCGTTCGAGGCGTATCGCACCATGTTCGATGCGAGCCTCAACGGTTGGTCGGCGATGTCGCGGACGCTGGCGCTCGCCACCCCGCTCATCCTGACCGGCCTCGCCGCAGCGGTCGCCTTCCAGATGCGGGTCTACAACATCGGAGGCGAAGGCCAGCTCTACCTCGGCGCAATCGCCGCCAGCTGGGTCGGCCTCTACCTGCCCGAGACCACACCGATGGTGCTGATGTTGGGTGCGATGCTCATCGCCGGTGCGCTCGCCGGAGCG
>CALBVR010000420.1 GCA_937969565.1 uncultured Acidimicrobiales bacterium
CGCCGCTGGAACCCGAAGATGAAGCGATTCATCCACGGTGAGCGCAACGGCATCTACATCCTCGACCTCAACCAGACGCTGAACCGTCTCGAGGATGCGTACACCTACGTCCGTGACCTCACCGCCGATGGCGGCACGATCATGTTCGTCGGCACGAAGCGTCAGGCCCAGGATTCGATCCAGTCATACGCCGAGAAGTGCGGCATGCCCTACGTCAACCAGCGTTGGCTCGGTGGCATGCTCACCAACTTCCAGACGATCTCCAAGCGCGTCGACAAGATGAAGGAGTACCGCCGAATGCGGGACTCCGGCGAGTTCGAATCGATGCCCAAGAAGGAAGCCCTCCTGCTCTCGCGTGAACTCGTGAAGCTCGAGCGCAACCTCGGCGGCATCAGCGGCCTCACCAAGGCACCCGACGCCGTCTTCGTCCTCGACACCAAGCTCGAGCACACCGCTGTCACCGAAGCCAACAAGCTCGGTCTGCCCCTCGTCGCCGTGGTCGACACCAACTGCGATCCCGATCTCGTCAACTACGTGATCCCGGGCAACGACGACGCCATCCGTTCAGGCGACCTCATGTGCCGCGTCATCTCCGACGCTGTGCTCGAGGGCCGCTTCATCCGCGCCAAGAAGATGGAAGCCGCCGGCGTCCCCGCCGAGGCTGCTCCGAAGTCCACCGAGCGCACCGCCGAAGAGCAGGCCGCCGTCGACGCCGCCCAGGCCGAGGCTCGTGCCCAGGCCGCCGCAGCTGCCGCAGAGCGTGAAGCCCGTGTGGCCGCCGCTCAGGCCGCCGCCGACGAAGCCCCGGCCGAGGAAGCACCAGCCGAGGAAGCTGCAGCGGAAGAAGCCGCTCCGGCCGAAGCCGCCGCACCCGCGGAAGAAGCCGCTCCGGCCGAAGCCGCCGCTGCACCGCATGGCGAAGGCAGCCACGCTCCGCTCGAGGACGGCTCCATGCCGGAAGGTTTCCCGATCAAGGGCAACGCCGACTCCATGAAGTTCCACCAGCCGGATGGCCGCTGGTACGAGAACACCGTCGCCGAGGTGTGGTTCGCCACGCCGGAGGCCGCAAGCGCCGCCGGTTTCACCGAGGCCGGCAAGTAACTCACCAAGCATCGAAACAGAGAAGACAACGACATGGCTGACATTTCCGTAGCAGACATCAAGGCCCTCCGTGACGCCACCGGCGCCGGCATGATGGACGCCAAGAAGGCCCTCACCGAGGCTGAAGGCGACGCCGAGGCCGCACGCAAGATCCTTCGCGAGAAGGGCCTGGCCAAGGCCGCAACCCGCGGCGACCGCGAGAACGCCGAAGGCGCAGTCGCGATCGCTCAGGGCGACGGCGCGGCCGCAATCGTGCATCTCAAGAGCGAAACGGACTTCGCTGCGAAGTCCGAGGAGTTCATCGCCGTGCTCAACGACCTCGCCGCCGCCGTGCTGGCCGACGGCCCCGACGCCGTCAGCGCCCACACCGCTGCCATCGAGGAGCTCCAGATCACGAAGAAGGAGAACATCGAGCTCGGACTCGTGGACCGCGTCACCGCGGGCGAGGGCAACCTGCTCGACATCTACGTCCACAACCAGGACGGCCGTGGCGTGAACGGCGTCATCGTCGAAGGTGCCGGCGTCGATCAGGACATGCTGCACCAGGTTGCGCTGCACATCGCCTTCGCGAAGCCGCTCGGTCTCAGCCGTGACGACATCGATCAGGCGGCCGCCGACAAGGAGCGCGAAGCCCTTCTCGACCTCACCAAGGCCGAGGGCAAGCCGGAGCAGGCCTGGGACAAGATCGTCGAGGGTCGCCTGTCGGCCTGGTACGCAGAACAGGTTCTCCTGGAGCAGGGTCTGAACGGAGACAAGACATCCGTGCAGGACTCCCTCGGGGGTGGCAGCATCGTGTCATTCCGCCAGGCCTACCTCGGAGGCTGAATCTCTACTCGCAAGGAGCGCGAATGTCAGACACCCAAGCCAAAGCGACACCTCGTTGGGGACGAATCCTCTTCAAGGTCTCGGGTGAGGCATTCGCCGGCGAGGCCTCGTACGGCATCGATGGCGAAATCGTTCAGCGGATCGCCAACGACATCGTTGCTGTCCGCGATGCGTTCGACGTGTCCGTCGGCGTCGTCGTGGGTGGCGGCAACATCTGGCGTGGCCTGAGGGGTGCGGGAGCGGGCATGGACCGTTCCCAAGCGGACTACATGGGCATGTTGGCCACCGTGATCAACGGGCTGGCCCTGCAGGATCGGCTCGAACGCGCCGGTCAGCCCACGCGCGTCATGAGCGCCATTCACATGGCGCAGGTGGCGGAGCCGTACATCCGTCGCCGGGCCATCCGCCACCTCGAAAAGGACCGTGTCGTCGTCTTCGCCGGTGGCACGGGCAACCCCTTCTTCACAACCGACACGACCGCTGCGCTCCGTGCGGTGGAGATCGAGGCGGGCGTGGTCCTGAAGGGCACACACTCGGGCACTGGCGGCATTTACACGGCCGACCCCAAACTCGATCCGACAGCGACCAAGATTGACGAGGTCTCGCACATCGAGGTGCTGCAGAAGGGATTGAAGGCGATGGATTCGACGGCGATCACTCTCTGCATGGACAATGAACTACCGATCGTTGTGTTCGACCTGATGGGCGAAGGCAACGTGCAGGCGATTCTGCGGGGCGAGCCCGTGGGAACGCTGGTCCATTCGTGAACCCCACCGAACCGAAGGAGGACGGCAATGAGTGAAGAGATCGAGCTGGTCCTTCTTGAATCGGAGGAGAAGATGGACGGGGCGGTCGCGCACGCGAAGCGCGAGTTCGCCACGATCCGTACCGGGCGTGCGAGCTCGGCGTTCATCGAGAAGCTCCCGGTCGAGGCCTACGGCGTCGCAATGACGCTCCAGGAGCTGGCCACGTTCTCGGTGCCCGAGGCACGGCAGTTGATCATCACGCCCCACGACATGGCGAACGTGGAACCGATCGAGCGAGCCATCAGGAATTCCGACATCGGACTGTCCCCGTCGAACGACGGCCGGGCCATCCGCCTGTCCTTTCCTCCCTTGACCAACGAGCGCCGCAAGGAACTCGTGAAGGTCGTGAACAACATGGCGGAAGAGGCGAAGGGGCGGGCGCGCAGCGTTCGCCGATCCGCCCGCAAGGATCTCGAGGACCTCGAAAAAGAGGGCGGGATTTCCGAGGACGACATCGAGCGGGCAGAGAAGTCGCTCGATGACCTGACCCGGAACACCGAGGCCGAGATCGAAGCCGCACGGGAAAGCAAAGAGAAGGAGCTGCTCGAGGTCTAGTCTCGAGCGTGGAGGAACCCTTCGTGGACAGCTACGACAACGAATACGACGAATCGGACGAGCGTGCCCCCGGCAGCTCGGTGTTCGGAGACGACGCGAGTTACGACACGGGTGCTTCCGTGTTCGGTGACGACGCGCCTGCAGCCGAGGGTGAGTCCGTGTTCGGCGATCCCGGCGACTCCGTCTTTGGCGACGACAGTGAGATGAGCGGCCAGCAGAGCGTCTTCGGTGACGCCGAGCCCTCCGCCTCCGTCTTTGGCGACGATGAACCGGTGGTCGAAGTGCAGCTCGACGATGAGTCCGCCGCACTTGCCGCCGACCCGTGGGGTGAGCCCGAAGTGGTCACCGTCGACGATTGGGACACCGGCACCGACCGGACTGTTGCCCTCGATGTCGAACCGCAGGAGAGCGACGATCTCGACGCCTGGTCCGGCCTTGGCGCAGCACCCATGTGGGACAACGAGCCCGCCGTGGCGGCCGAGGCCCCGCAGGCGGAAGCCTGGGACCCGGGCCCCGTGCCCGAGGTCGACGAGCCCGCCATGGTGCAGATCGGCGAACCCAGCGAACGATTCTTCACCTACGACGACGAGTCCGCCTACGACGAGGGATTCGTCGACGAGCCGTCCAGCGGCCGAGACATGCAGTCCGCCCTGATCACCGGTGTGGCGCTGCTCGCCATCGCCGTCGTTGCGCTCTCCATCGGCCCGGCCGTCGCGCTTGCGCTGATCGTGCTCGTCGTGGCCCTCTCGGCCGGTGAGCTCTTCAACGCCCTGCGGGTGGCCGGCTATCAGCCCGCCACACTGCTCGGCCTCGCCGCCTCGGTGGCCATGCCCCTGGCCGTGTATTGGCGTGGGCAGCAGGCGATACCGCTCATCCTTGCGTTGAGCGTGGTCTTTGGTCTGCTCTGGTTCTTGTCCGGTGTGTCCACGGAGCTCCCGGTCATGAATCTGGGCGTGACCCTGCTCGGCATCGGGTATGTGGGCGTGCTCGGCTCGTTCGGTGCCGCGATGCTCGAGATGAGCAACCGCCTCGGCAACGGGGATGGCACCGGCATTCTGCTCGCCGCCATCATCGTCACCATCGCCTACGACATCGGCGCCTTTTTCGCCGGGAGCAGCATCGGCCGAACGCCGCTCACCACGGTCAGCCCAAACAAGACCGTCGAGGGTCTCATCGGGGGAGCGGTGGCCAGCCTCGTGGCCGGCATCGTCTTCTTCGGCATGCTCGGCTTCATCGAACCGTGGGACAGCGCCGGCACATCGTTCCTCGATGCAGTGTTGATCGGCCTTGTGGGTGCCATTATGGCGCCGCTCGGTGATCTCGGTGAGTCGCTCATCAAGCGGGACCTCGGCATCAAGGACATGGGTTCGGTGCTGCCGGGCCACGGTGGGTTCCTGGACCGCTTCGATGCGCTCCTGTTCGTGCTGCCGGCCATGTACTTCCTGGCCCAGGCCGTTCTCTACTCCTAGCCCGACTCGCGGAGCACAATCAGGCCGAGTCGCGCAGCGCTTTGAGGAACTCGACGGCCTCTTCGCGATGCTTGGTGCGCTTCAGCGGCGGAAGCGCCCGAATGAGATCCCATCGGTAGTTCTTGGACGTCGCCAGGCGCTTGTCCAGGATTGCGACGACGCCGCGATCCTCGGTGGATCGAATGAGGCGGCCGGCGCCCTGGGCGAGCAACATCGCGGCTCGGGGCAGGTCGATCTCGCGGAAGGCGGCGGATCCGACCTTGTCGCGGCGGGCGCCGAGTAGCGGGTCGTCGGGGCGGGGGAACGGGATCTTGTCGATGATCACGCAGCTGAGGGCGCGACCGGGGATGTCCACGCCCTGCCAGAAGCTCATCGTGGCGAACAGGACGGACTCCTCGTCCTCCAGAAAGCGCTCCATGAGTACCGGCTTGGGTGCCTGCCCCTGGGCCAGCACGTCGTACGGGAGACGGTCGATGAGGTGTTCGACGGCGGCCTCCATGGCTCGCCAGGAGGTGAAGAGCGCCATGGTGCGTCCTCCGGCCGCCATCGTCAGCGCCTCGATCTCTTCGTGCACCGCATCGCGGTAGTCGTCGGAGCGGGGGTCGGGCATATGGGCGGCGCAGTAGAGGATGCCGGCGGTCTCGAAATCGAACGGGCTGCCGACGTTGATCTGCGTGTGCGGCTGTTCGGCCATGCCGATGCGGCTCGTCAGGTTGGCCGGAATCGTCGCGCTGGTGAGGATGGCGGTGCGCTGCGAGAACAGCTTCTCCTGGAGGAGGTCGGCCACCTCGATGGAGGCGACCTTCAGCGACGGGTTGCGGCCGCCCTCGACCCAGGCGACCGTGCCCTCAACCATCTCCAACGCAACATCGATGTCGGCCACGACGTGGGTGGCCGCCTGCATGGCCCGTTCCTTGCGGCCGATCACGTCCGGGGAGGACTCGTTCGGGATCTTGCGCAGCGCTTCCATGGCTCGCATGGACTTGTCTCGGGCCCGGTTGAGGGTGCGAGCGAGGTCGCCATCGAAGTCGGCGTCGTGCAGCCGGTTGCCGGCGTGCGGTTCGAGTTCGAGGCCGAGGTCTTCGCCGGCATCGATGAGCTCGCCGGTGAGCCCATCGTCGGCGATGATCGACTTGATCGTCAGGGCCAGGTTGCGGAGCCGCCCGGACGTCAGGTCGAACCCTGCGGCATTGGCGACGATGTCCTCGATCTGATGGGCCTCGTCGATGATCGCCACGTCGTGCTCGCCGAGGACCGCATTGTCCGTGACGAGGTCGAGCGCATAGAGGTGCGTGTTGACGACGATCACTTCTGCTTCGAGGGCCGCCGCCCGGGCGTTCTCGGCGAAGCAGGTGCTCCCGGACGGACATCTGGCGGCGCCCGGGCATTCGGTCGGGCCGACGCTGACGGCGCCCCATGTGCGGCCGGAGGGCTCGAAGGGGAGTTCGGCCCGGTCGCCGGTGTGGGTGAGCGAAACCCAGGTCATGATGTCGTCGAGTTCGTCGGCGTTGACGGTTTCTTCGACCACCTCGAGGCCGAGTTGTTGGCCGTCCTGTTCGAGTTCGGTGAGGCGCTGACGGCAGACGTAGTTGCTGCGGCCTTTCAACACCGAGAACTCGAACGGCACGTCGAGGTGCTCGACGAGGAATGGGAGGTCCTTGTTGGCGAGCTGATCCTGCAATGCCTTGGTTGCCGTGGCCACGACGGTGCGCTTGCCGCTCAGGATCGACGGGACGAGGTAGGCGAGCGACTTTCCGGTGCCGGTACCCGCCTCGGCGAGGAGGTGGCTGTTGCTGTCGATGGCATCGGCGACGGCCACGGCCATTTCGGTCTGGCCCGGCCGGGCCTCGCCACCGCCAGGCAGTTCTGATGTCACCGATGCGAGTGCGCGTTCGACCCGCGTGCCAAGACCCATCGGCGCAGCCTAACGGCCGTGACCGACAGGAACGGAAGGGCATAAAGAGAAGATTGCAATCCCGAGTGTGGGCAATCGGAGACGGTAGGTTCGCAGGGATGGTTTCGATCGATCCAAAGGCGATTCCGGGTCATGTGGCGTGCGTGATGGACGGAAATGGGCGATGGGCCCAACAACGGGGCCTCCCGCGCATCGAGGGGCACAAGCAGGGTGAGCATGCACTCTTCGAAGCGGTGGAAGGTGCGCTCGAGCTCGGTATCGACTGGCTCACCGTGTACGCCTTCTCCACCGAGAACTGGAAGCGGCCGCCGGACGAGGTGAAGTTCCTCATCAACTTCAACGAGGAGATCCTCGATCGGCGCAAGCACGAGCTGAACGAGATGGGCGTGCAGATCCGTTTCATCGGGCGTCGGGACTGGCGCGTCCCGAAGGGACTCATCCGGCGAATGGATGAGGCAGCCGAGCTGACGCGAAAGAACAAGAAGATGGTCTTCACCATCGCGTTCAACTACGGCGGGCGAGCCGAGATCATCGACGCGATGAAGCAGCTGATGGCATCCGGGGTGTCGCCGGACAAGGTGACCGAGAAGATGCTGGCCCGTCAGCTCTACGATCCGGACATGCCCGACGTCGACCTGATGATCCGAACCTCGGGGGAGTACCGCACGTCCAACTTCCTGCTGTGGCAGCTGGCCTACAGCGAGATGCTCTTCACCGAAGAGCTGTGGCCTGACTTCACCCGCCACAGCATGCGTGACGCCGTGGCCGAGTATCAGAGCCGTTCCCGGCGCTATGGAGGCGTCACGGCGTGACCGGTCTGTACCGGGACAACGCGGTCGTGATCCGGTCGTGGAAGCTCGGCGAGGCCGACCGAATCCTCAGCCTGATGACGCAGAGCAACGGCAAGATCCGCTGCGTTGCGAAGGGCGTGCGCAAGACGCAGAGTCGCTTCGGGTCTCGGGTCGAACCGACGAACCATCTCCAGGTGCAGCTCTATCGGGGCAAGGGCGACCTGGACACGCTCACGCAGGTCGAGACCATCGACCGGTTTCCGACCCTGCGCGAAGATCTGGAGCGGTTCGCCCGCGCCTCATCGATCCTCGAGGTCGTCGACCACGTCGCCCAGGATCGGGAGCCCAACGCTGCGCTCTACACGATGCTCGCCCGGGCGATGCACACCGTGGCCGAGTCCGACAGCCATCTGGTGGTGGCGGGCTTCTTTCTGAAGGTCCTGGCGCTCGAGGGCTTCGCTCCGGCGGTCGACGTCTGTGTGCTGTGCGGCTCGACCAGCGATCTCACCCATGTGTCCGTGGCCGACGGCGGTACGACGTGCACGTCATGTCGGACGGGCACGTTCCTTTCGGTCGAGGCCCTGGCCCTGCTGCAGTTGGCGCTCGGCGGACAGTTGGGAGCGGTGTTGAATCAGCGGCCGTCGCCACCCACCCGAGAACTCGACGTGTTGTCGACCCGTCTGATGGAGCACATGTTGGAGCGGCGGTTGCGTTCCGCGACGGTGCTCGAGCAGGCGTAGGCCAAACGACCCACATCCCGGGCAAAGAAGTGGGTCGAAAGACTCATATCCGGAGAATCCGTGCCGAAAGTCGATCGTGGGCAACGATTCGGCGAACCGAACCCTGACACGATGGATGACCCTCCTGGCGCGTGGACTGGTGCTCTGCTCTGCCGTCGTTTGCTACCTGTTCTGGCAGCGGAGTGCCGAGGCGACGGATGAGGTCCGCACGCTTTCCGCCGCACGAACCTGCCTCGAGAAGCTGGATCTTCGCACCACGGACGACACGACCCACGTGCGATTCGCCGCCGAGCTGCAGATCTTCCACTCCGATGTCGTCGATGTGCTCTCCGATTCGCAGAAGATGATCTGGGACGACTTCTGGGGCGGCTACATGGAGCAGTCCGAGATCCCGTGGTCCGGCTCCGCCGAGACCGCGGTCGACGAGCTGCGGGCGTCGTTCCATTCAGCGCAGACGGATGCCGACCTCGCGGCGATCTCGGCCCACCGTCGGCTGCTCTGGGTGTCGAGTTCCACCTACGCCCTGACCGGCGTCATGTTGTTCGGTGCAGCCGTTCTCCGTCGTCGAGACGAACGGGAGAGCGTCCGTCAGGAAGCGGTGTTCGCCGCCGCCAAGAAGTTCGAGGCGATCTCGGCCGACTCGCCCGACATCGTGTTCGTGCTCGACTTCGACGGCCGCATCTCGTTCATGTCCGCTTCGGGACACTCGGTCTTCGGTGAGAATCTCCCGAAGACGGCCCTCGAGATCGTGCACCGGATGCCCGACACCACCTTCGCCGAGGCTCGGGCCTGGTTGACCGACGTTGCCGACGCTCACACGAGCGCACCGGTTGCCGTCACGACGCACGTCGGTGAACGCCGCCTGTTCGATCTTCGGGTCGCTGACCGCCGGGAGGATCCGTCCATCCGCGGGCGGGTGTTCACCTGTCGAGATGTGACGTCCGAGGTGCTCCTGCAGAAGCGGCTTCGGAGCCGCGCTGCCACCGACGATCTGACCGGCCTCCCGAATCGACGGGAGCTGTCGACCCGAATGCACGAGGACTGGGCGAGCGAGGCTGGCGCCGCCCTGGTGATGATCGACCTCGACGACTTCAAGCGCACCAACGACACGCTTGGCCACGCCGCCGGCGATCTCCTGCTCGTGCTGGTCGCCCAACGCTTCGAAAGCGTGGTGGGCTCCACCCACACGCTCGTGCGGCTCGGCGGCGATGAGTTCGCCGTCTACGTGACCGGTGCGGACGCCATGGACTGCGCCGCCGAACTTGCGCTGGCGCTGGTCGAGTCGCTCCGAAGCCCAATCGATCTTGCCGGCCGAAACGTGCGAGTGGGCGCAAGCGTCGGTGTCTGTTGCGCCACCGGCTGCGCCGACCCGACCGAGCTCATGCAGCGGGCCGACATCGCAATGTACGAGGCGAAGGCGCTCGTCGGCTCTTCCGTGGTCCGATTCGAACGCGAGATGGAGCATCGGGTGCGTCGAGCCGACGCCATCAACCGGGCGTTGCAGATGGCCGACGTGTCCGACGACTTTCACCTCGTCTACCAACCGATCTTCGAAGCGGACGGAAGCCGCCCGCGCATCATCGAGGCGCTGCTTCGATGGGAGCACGAAGAGCTCGGATTCGTGCCTCCGGATCACTTCATCCCGCTCGCCGAGAACTCCGGTGCCATCGTCCGGATCGGATGCTGGGTCCTGTGGGAGTCCTTGCGTCAGCTGCGCGAGTGGGAGAAGCAGGGCGTGGCCGACGACGTGGCCGTCGCCGTGAACGTGTCCTATGTCCAGCTCGAGGAGGGCGGCTTCGTCGACGACGTGCTCTCCGCCCTGCAGAGCACCGGAGTCGCCGGCAACCGCCTCGTGTTGGAGATCACCGAGACGGTCATGGCGCTGGACAACAAACACGTGGCCGAGGTTCTTGCCGAACTTCAGGCCCACGGGGTGCGCATCGCCATCGACGACTTCGGTACCGGTTACTCGAGCCTCGGTCAGCTGCTTCGCCTGCCGTTCGACCTGCTCAAGCTCGATCGGTCCTTCCTGCTGTCGCTCGACGGAGCAGATCGCGAAGTCGCCGGCCGTGCCGTCATCGAGGCAACGGTTCGAATGGGCGAGGCCTGCGGTGTTCCGTTGGTGGCGGAAGGCATCGAAGAGATCGAACAGCTCGATCTGTTGGTGTCGTGTGGCGTGCAGTATGCGCAGGGCTATCTGCTCGCCCGACCGGGTCGACCGGAGGTCATTCTCCCCGTACTGCTGGGTCAGGTTTCACAGCCCGCTGTTGCCTAGGTTGTCGCCGGTCCGGCGATAACCTCTTGCTCCATGAGCGAACCGACTCCGGATCCCGAACTCTTCGACAAGATCGTCAATCTCTCCAAGCGGCGCGGCATCGTGTTCCAGTCCGCCGAGATCTACGGCGGTTTCCGTTCGACCTACGACTACGGCCCCCTCGGTGTGCTCCTTCTGCGCAACGTCAAGGACCAGTGGTGGCGCTCGATGGTGCAGATGCGCCACGACGTCGTCGGCCTCGACGCGGCGATCCTGTCTCCGCCGCAGGTGTGGGAGGCCTCCGGCCACCTCGCGAACTTCAGCGACCCGCTTGTCGATTGCACGAACTGCAACACCCGGCATCGTCTCGACAAGCTGGACGATCCGAACACCTGCCCGAACTGTGGCGAGAGCGGCAAGTTCACCGAGCCCCGCGCCTTCAACCTGATGTTCAAGACACACGCCGGCCCGGTCGAGGGTTCC
>CALBVR010000421.1 GCA_937969565.1 uncultured Acidimicrobiales bacterium
AGCGAAGTGAACGCACCGAGCGTCTTCTGGAGGTCGGTCACCGCCTTGTCGACGAGGCCGCCACCGGGCACGTTCTCGGTGATCGTCCGCACCTGGGCTTCCACCTCGGAGGCCACAGCGTCGAGCTGTCGGGCCGCCGGAGCGATCCCGGTGGTGTGGGCGACCTTCACGATCGCCTCGAGACCCTTGGTGGCCGTTTCCAGCCGAGCGCTCACCTTGCGGAGATCCTGGATCGTCGTCCGAAGGTCCGCCAGCGTCTGCGGAAGCATCGCTGCTTCTTCGGTCAGCTCGTTGCGCCAGACCGAGAAGCGGTCGATCTTGTCCTTCCAACCTGGACCGTCATGCTCTGCCATGGTGCGAGCCTTGCACACCAACGCTCAGGCGTGCCGACCGGAGGAGTCGTGCTACACAGGGGCCATGACCGACGCCTTCTACACGGACGCCCAACGAAGGGTGCAGGCCGAGCACGGGTCGCAGCCGCTCGCCGACACGATGGAGTTCGCGATCGTGACCGACACGATCCCCGACGACCACGCCCAATTCATTGCCTCGCGGGACTTCTTCTTTCTGTCGTCCGTGAACTCGAACGGTGAACCGACCGTGTCGCACAAGGGCGGCGGCGTCGGTGTGGTGCGAATCCTCGATCCGAAGACGATTGCGTTTCCCGCCTACGACGGGAACGGGATGTTTCTGTCGATGGGCAACATCGCCGACACTGCGAAGATCGGGCTGCTCTTCATCGACTTCGAAACGCCGCATCGAGTTCGAGTCCAGGCGACAGCCCGCTACACGACAGATCTGAATGCCGACCCCGAGCTGGCCGGAAGGTGGCCCGGTGCGATCGGAATCGTGCATGCCACCGTCGACTCGGTCTTCGTGAACTGTGCCCGCTACATCCATCCACACACCCGAGTCGAGCCGTCCAAGTACGTGCCCGACGAGAACGGACAGCAACCCCACGCCAGCTGGAAACGCATCGACCTCCTGCAGGACTCGCTGTCCGAAGAGGATCAGGCCCGCACCGCGGACGAGGGCACGATCACGATGGAGGACTACGCAGACCGTTTGGCCGCCGGAGAATCCTGACCGGCGGACAACAACAGCAGGGGAGCGAAGGCCACGCCGAACAGCGGCCAGTGAAAGACGACGAACATCGTGGCGGCGATGCCAGCGTGCATGAGCCACGCGGCCACAGACCAGACGATCGCCGCACGACGCTGCAGAAGGGCGATCGGCGCGCCGAGTTCGATGACGAGCACGATCACCGCAAGTAGCGTCGAAGCGAACCCCAGATCGACGAGTGGCGCCGCCAGCGGCGACGGCGTCCCGCCGAGCACGTCGAGCCGCATCGCCGAGTAGGCGATGTGGCGTTCCAGAACGCCGTCGGCGACCCAGTCGAGTCCGCCGATCCGGAGCTTGGCCAGGCCGGCGACAACGTAGGTGGCCACGGTTGCCAGCGCCGCCAACCGCATCGACCAACCAGCGACGCGGCCGTCGAACCGACCGGCCGGTTGGAGCGCGGCGCCTGCCGTCAGGATGAGGACGTGGAGGATGGGCAGCACGTCGAACCACAGGATCTGACCGCTTGATGACCGATGCGTGAGCAGCACGAGCGCTGCCCCGGCGAGCACCCCCGCCGCCGATCGGCCGCCCCGGTCGGCCGCGAGTACCCCCGCCGCCACGAGCGCGAGGATCCACGACGTGACGAGGATCCACCTCGGCAGCGGGCCATCGAGCGGGCTGAAGATCCCGACGGGGTTCCAGCTGCCGGACGCATGAAGCAGGACCGGCGCACGAACGATCAGGTAGCCGAGCATGACGATGCCGACGAGTCGGCTCCACCTGCGGAACGTGCTCTCGGTCACGATCGGTGTGAGCCAGGCGACGACGCCGCGATCGGAGGTCACCGCACGGGGCATCTCGTCACGACCTCCACTCGGGCATCGGCCCCGTCCGTTCGAACGAAGTCGGTCACCGAAGCCTCGACGCGGATGATCTCGATCGCCACGATCGTGTCCAACGGATGCGACCGGTCGATATCGGCAGCGATGCGAGCGCATTCGGCAACACCGTCGTGGAGGTCTGCGGCCCGCCGCAGCCGACCCTCCGCCACCAAGGGATCGTCGGTCTCGCCGATCACCCGGATCGAGAGCGACACCACCTGCCCGGCGGCCGTGGTCGCACGGGCGGTGACGAACGACGCGTCGGGGGGACGGGCGGTCGCGTACATCGGGTGGGAGGAGACCGGAAAGCCGTCCCGGCCGGTGACTGCGGGGGCCAGCATGAGCAGGGTGGTCGCAACGCTCACGAATGCGAGCGCAGCGAGCCGCATGTCAGTGGACCTGCCCCACCACCGATGACGGGAAGAACGTCGCGATGAGGCGTCGCTCGTCCACCATCGCCTGCCGGTACTCCTCCCAGTCCGGGTGGGCCTGACCGGCGACGCGCTCGTAGTAGTCCACGAGGAGGTCGCAGGTGGCGTCGTGCGGATCGGTCGCCTCGGGCGAGAGTTCGACGGTGCCGTCGAACGCCACGTAGCTCCAGGAATTGGGCTCGGTGATGTGCAGAACCACTCGAGGGTCTCGACGCATGTTCGACGTCTTGGCCCGTCCAGCGGTCACGGAGATGAGAAATCGATCTCCGGCGGGTGCGTAGGCGATGTCGGACGATTGGGCTCGACCGTCTTTGCGCAACGTGATCAACACGGCGTTCTTGCGTTCGGCGGCCCAGGTGGTGGCGGTGTGGAGGTCCATGCCCGGATGCTACGAGGGAGCACGGGCCGGTGTCGGCCGAACATAGGGTGGATCGATGAACAGCGCGCCAACGTCCGTTCTCGGATCTCCGTTCTCCTTGCCGTGCGGGCTCACGTTGAGGAACCGAATCGTGAAGGCGGCAATGTCCGACTCGATGGGCGACGGCACCGGCACGCCAACGGACGAGCAGATTCGGCTCTACGAGCGCTGGGAGGAAGGCGGGGCTGCCCTTTCCATCATCGGTGAGGTCCAGGTCGGCCCGGGGCATCCCGAAAAGCCCGGCAATCTCGTGCTCGACGCGAACGCAGACGAAGCGGCGATGCGAAGGCTCGCAGCGAGCGCCTCATCCGGCGGTCAGCTGTGGCCACAACTCGGCCATGCCGGCGCGATGTCGTTCCCGCCCATCAGCGAACCCATCGGCCCGTCTGCGCTCGACCTCCCCGGTGTGCGATGCACCGAGATGCCGCTCGACGAGGTGCGGGAACTTCCGGCGCGGTTCGCCCGGTCGGCGGCGCTCGCGAAGAGCTTTGGGTTCAGTGGGGTCGAACTGCATGCTGCGCATGGGTTCCTGCTCAGCCAGTTCCTCTCGCCGCTGTTCAACAGCCGCACGGATGCGTACGGCGGTTCGATCGAGAATCGTGGTCGCCTGGTCATCGAGGTGGTCGAGGCTGTCCGCGACGCAGTCGGTTCCGAGCTCGCCGTCGGAGTCAAGATCAACGCAACCGACGA
>CALBVR010000422.1 GCA_937969565.1 uncultured Acidimicrobiales bacterium
GAATTCGTTCCGGCACCGACGATCAGGCCCCGTCCGGCCTGTTCGCAGATCCGGCGGCACACCTGCACGACGTCAACCCGTTCCTGCGAGGTGAGCGTGGCCGGCTCGCCGGTCGTGCCCAACGCAACGAGTCCGTCGACCCCGGCAGCCAGCAGGTGCTCGGCGAGCGTCTCGAGTGATGCGAGGTCGAGCGTGCCGTCGTCCTTGAAGGGCGTGACGATCGGGACCCACAGACCCCCGATCTGTTGGGTGGTCGCAGTCTGCATGCGAGCATCGTCCCTGTGATCCTCCAAAAGGAAAAGTTCTGAATCATGAGCCAATTGCTAACGTTTGCTTCATGCTCGATCTGACCCGACTTCGCTCCTTCGCCGAGGTGGCGGAGCGCGGCACGATCGCGGCAGCAGCTCGCTCGCTCGGGTTCACGGCGCCTGCGATCTCCCAGCACCTCGGAAAGCTCGAGGCGGAGCTCGGCACGCCACTGTTCGATCGTGTCGGCCGCGGCCTCCGGCTGAGCGCCGCCGGGGCCGCGCTCCTCCCCGTTGCGCTCGACATGATCGACCTCGAAACCCGCGCCCGTCACGTCGTCCACGACGCCGACGAAATACCTCATCTCGTGGTGGCCGGCTTCGCATCGGCCCTCTCGACACTCGTCGTTCCCGTCCTTCCAGAGCTCGACGGACGCATGACGCTCGACCTCGTCGAATCCGAAGACGTCGCGGCGATGCGAGACCTCGGGCTCGGTGCCGTCGACCTCGTCCTCGCCCAGGAGTACAGCGGCATTCCAGAAGAGCGCAATCCACGGTTCGAGTTCACGCCGCTCCTCCAGGACGACCTCCGATTGGTGCTTCCGGCTGCACTCCCGAAGCAGACCCGGGTGAAGGACCTCGGAACCACGCCATGGCTGTTGAACGGCGCAGGAACCCGATGCGCATCGGCGACCCTGGAGATCCTCGAGGCGAACGAGGTGCGTCCCACAATCGCCGCGACCGTCGCAGACAACGCAACGCTTCTCGCCCTCGTTGCGGCCGGACATGGCGTGACCATCGCCCCCAGCCTGCTGCTGCAGAACCTGCCGCACGGCGTCATCCTTTCAACGGAAGACTTCGAGATCGAACGCACCCTCTTCGCCGTCGCCCGCAGGGCATCGGGCGCACCCGTCGCCGCCCTGGTGGATGCAATACGCCGCTCGTCGACCGCATAGAACAATGTTCACCCTCGAAGTGCATTGCCGACCAAGGTGTGGTTCCATAACCGATGGGTGGGCATAGCAAGGGTTACCAACAATGAAATCTGACGCATCGGTCCTCGACGGACGGTGGACGCGACACCGGGTGTCGCGGAAGGTGGACGCAGACACCGCAACGATCTGGGCCGTGTTCGAGAACCCCGACTGGTTGCGCTGGTACAAGCCGCTCTCGGACTTCGCTGTCGTCGGCGGCGGTGACGTCGTGGCCGGTTCCGTCCTCCGGGAACGGGAGTGGCTGTGGAAGGCCGAGTCGGTGGTCAGCGAGTGGGAAGAGCAGCGGGTCCTTGGCCTGGCGATGCGCGCCTTCAACGTTCCCGGCCTGCTGTCGGTCTACCACCGACGCTTCGAACTGACGCCGGCTGGGGACCACACCGAAGTCACCATGACCGGTGCCTTCTCGTTCGGCCCGCTTGGATGGGCGTTCCTGCCGTACACGTACCCGCAGATGATGGTGGCGATGTACGCCGAATATCGTTCCGCGCTGGCCGGCCTCGCCGAACTCGTCGAACTCGGCGTCTGAGGTTTCGCCTTCCGGCTCGGGCTCAGCCGAAACCCTTCACGCTGTCGAGAAAGCTGATCAGCGCAGTCGCCACCTGATCGGCGTGGTCCCGTCGGCTGAAGAGATGATCGGCGCCATCGATCTGGACCACTCGTCCCTCCGGCGCCGCGGCTGCGAGCCGGTGGCCGTTGTCGGGCTCGACGACCGTGTCGGCCGTTCCCACGATCGCGAGGAACGGCACGGTGAGCTCGGCGGCCGCGTCGAGCACCGAGTGGTTGTCGAGGTCGTCCAGGAAGACCTCTCCGAGGCAGAACGGCGCGCCGCCAACGGAGACCTCCGCCTTGCCCTCGCTTCGGATCGTCGGCTCATGTTGGGTGAAGAGATGGCGGACATGGCCGACCGTGCTCGGCGCAGCGATCGTCGCAACGGCATCGAGCGTCTTGAGTCGGTGTGCGGCCAGTACCGAGGCGGCGCCGCCCAGGCTGTGGCCGACGATGGCGCACGGTCCGAACCCGCGCTCGATCAGCGTGACGGCCGCACGCGTCAGGTCGGACACGTTGGAGCTCACGCTCGTCGTCTCGAATCGGCCCTCACTGTCACCAAGCCCCGTGAAGTCGAAACGGAACGCGGCGTAGCCGGCCTCGGCCAACGCCCGCGCGACCCGAGTCGTCGTGTGGAGGTCCTTGCCGCACGAAAAGCAGTGGGCGAGCAGAACCGCACCCTTCGGCGTGCCTTCGGCGCGATGCAGTACGCCTTCGAGCTCCGCTCCGGCACCGCCGACGAACGTGATGGTCTCGGTTGTCACGGTTCGTCGTCTCCTGCTCGGGTCGGGGCCAGCGTAGAAGCAACCCACCCATCGCCCGCAACAATCCCGACGGGTGAAGGGGTCGCGTCTCACTTTCACCCAAACGGGTGAAGGGGTCGCGTCTCACTTTCACCCGGAGGTCGCAGTGGTCGGTGGCAGACTTACTGGCATGACCGCTCCCGATATCGACGAAATTCTCGCGCTCGAGACAGCGGTGTGGCAGGCCCTGAGCGACGGGGATGTTGCGGCCGACGCGGCGCTGCTCGCCAACGACTTTCTCGGGGTCTACCCGACCGGTTTCGCCGATGCCGGTGAGCATGCCGGGCAACTCGATCACGGCCCGACCGTGGCGGAGTTCCGCATCGAATCACCGATCCTCAAGGTGCTTGCCGACGATCACGTCGTGCTCGCCTACGACGCTGCGTACCGCCGGCCGGACGGACCGGAAGAGCGGATGTACGTCTCGTCGATCTGGAGCCGCCGCGACGGACGGTGGGTGAACGTGTTCAGTCAGGACACGCCGCCGGGCGACGCCGTTCCCTGAGCTCAGGCCCGGAGGTTCTCCAACTGGGTGACGTGGGCGGGCAGGTGCATTCCGGCCTGAACCTCGATCGCAACTGCACCCCATGGCCGCGGTGCGTCGACCATGACCTCGCCCTCGTGGCGAAGCAGGCAATGGACCTCGGTGCCGAGCTGGCTCGGCGAGAGACGTCGAAGGGCCCCCTGTACAAGACGGGCCATCGACTGTCCCCGTTCGATCAACCCAGCTCGGTCACCGGCGGCATCGATCCACGAGGCCATGAGCTCCCGGTCGTGACACACCTCGTTCTCGAACCGGAGTTCGCCGCCGTGCACGAGCGACTGACACACCGCGATCATCGCAGCATCGTTCAACGCCACGTGGGCCAGGACCTGGTCGGCGTCCCATCCGTCGTCGACCGGCGGGTCGAAATCGCCGCTCCCCGCGGCAGCAAAGAAGGCGTCGTACGCCGCGGCGAGCCCGGACAGATCGGCGCCGTCGACTCGATGCTCGGCGCCATCGGCGTAGTGGTCGAGCACGTAGCCCCAGGCACCCGGGCCGACGTAGGTCCGGCGGCGAGCCATTGCCTCATCGCCGAACGCCTGCCAGCCGTCGTGCTCGATGACGACTCTCGTGCCGGTTTCGGTCGGCTCGAAGTCGACCGTGACGGTCGAGCCGTCGGCGTCCGGTCGACCCGGATGCCACGTCATCTTCAGCCGGCGCGGCGGATCCCACTCGAGGACCTCACCCCACACCGCTTCAGCTCCCTCGACCGACAGTTCAATCAACCGTCCGTCGCGGAACACGACCCCGCCTGCCGTCGACCCGAAGAGGCCGTGCGATGGCAGCGGCCACCACGCGCCGATCTCGTCGGTGAAGATGCGGAATGCATCGGTAGGGGAGCGGTGCACGGTTGCCGCTCGGACCACCGGCGGGGTCGTTGGTTGCGAGGTCATCGGTCGGGTTCTCCATCTGTGGTTGCAGGTTGGGTGTCGGACTGTTCGGCATGCTCGACGAATGCGGCGAGGGCGTCGTCCCAGAACGAGTCAACCCACGCACGGACTGCGCTCAAGCCGTCGGGGTCGACCCGATACAGGCGGCGTGTGCCGACGGGTCGAACGGTGACGAGCCCGGCGGACTTCAGGACGCCGAGGTGCTGGGAGACAGCAGGCTGGGAGACGGGCAGCTGGTCGGTCAGCTCGCGGACGCTTCGTTCACCGTCGCGCAGCAACTCCAGAACCCGTCGCCGGGTTGGGTCGTGCAGCACGTCCAGCGCGTGCGCCTTTCCATAAGCCATCACTTATGAATACCGCGACGATCCCTCAGCGTCAACCCGGGGTCGCGTCTCACCTTCACCCGGCTGGGTGAAGGGGTCGCGTCTCACTTTCACCCGATCGATCTGCAGCGCTCGGCGAGCAGGTCCATGTCCAGCCGAAAAGCCGCGTCGGCTTCGACCTTCTGTCGGTAGCGCGACGCAGCAGTACCTGCACTGTTTGCCGTCGCAAAGCCGTATCGGCTCGAGATGTCGGAGAGGCACAACCCACTCAGCTCTTGCGCCAGGCCCACTCGAATCCACCGTTCCAACGAGGCTCGTCGGCCCTGCCATGGCATGACCTCATGCGACTCGAAGTGGTCAGTCACTACGCGATCGACGGCCTCCACCGACACTCGACGTTGCGTTGCCCGACGGTGTCCCTCGGTCGCCGCATTCCTCGGAGCGAGCTCGAGCATGTCGTGCACGAACTGCGGATCGCCGATCACCGCCGCCGAGCTCGACAGGGCTTCCACCGAGCGAGGCGACAGGGGCTCGGCAGTCACGCGCCGCAGTTCGAAGACGTCGTCGAGGCCCGCCAACTGCAACCCCTCCGGTGTCAACCACTCGGCACGTTTGGCGAGCCCCACGAACGCCGGATAGCTGCTCCATCGGTACCGCTCGAGGTCGTTCGTGATTCCAGCTTCGATCGGGTTCCGGTGGATGTAGGTCAGCGCGGCTGCGAGATAGCGCTCCGAGTCGATCACCTTCGAGAGAAACCTGCCCTTGAAGAGTGGGCCGTCCACACCGTGCCGAGTATTGAATCGCTGTGCGTGCCGCCCATCGACATACTGCAGCCCATCGCTCAGTCGACCCTCCGGTGTGTGCAGGAGGAGGTGGTAGTGATTGTCCATGAGGCAGAACGCGTACACACGCAATCCGAAGCGGGTGCAGGCCTCGCCGAGCAAGCGGAGGAAGAACTGCCTGTCCTCGTCATCCAGGTAGATGGCTTGCTTGCGGACACCACGGTTGACGACGTGGTGTGTAGCGCCGGGGAAATCGATGCGAAGTGCACGACCCACAGGAAATTTCCTGACATTCGAGATGACAGGGGAAGTTGAGTACGACCGTATCGGAGGGGTCTGACACCCCGGGTGAAAGTGAGACGCGACCCCTTCACCGGTTTGGGTGAAGGTGAGACGCGACCCCTTCACCGGTTCAGGGGGCGGGCGCGGCGGCCGATGGGAGTGGGCTACTGTCGTTGGCTCCCCTTGGGGACCAATCGAGATGCCGGAGGGATGCCCATGGATCCGCACGTCGTTCTCACCTCACACACGGCCCACAAATCGGGTCGGTTCGTCGAGGTCCGATGGGGCGCGGCCACCCCGGCCGAACGCGGGCCCGTCGTCGGCACCATCAGCAACAAGGCCGACCGCAACGCCATCGGTAGCCACGGCGGCAGCTATTCGATCTACCGCGCCCTCTCGATCGCGCAGGGTGCGTTCCCCCTCGACCACCGTCCCGACCTGACCGACACCGAACCCACCACCGACATCGAACCACAGCCCTCATGGGGTCGCGGCGGCGCCATCGTCTCGCTCGACCCCTGGGGCGCAAACACGAAACGATGGTTCCCCGACCACCTCGCCGAGGGCTACAACATCCAGCCGACCATCGCCGTCACCCAGGCGCACCTCCAACTCCCGGAGATCAGCGAAGCGATCGACACCGGCCGCCTCGAGGTCGACGAGACCATCGTCCGCTCGCGTGGCGACATCGCCGTCACGAAGGTGGCGATCGATCCGGTCTGGCACCTTCCCTCCATGGCCACCCGCTTCGGCATCGACGAGCCCGACCTCCGCCGAGTCCTCTACATGGAGACCGGCGGCATGTACCCCGAGCTCGTCACCCGTCCGGACCTCGAGATCCTCCTTCCGCCCATCGGAAGCACCACCGCCTACGTGTTCGGCGACCCGGCCGACTTGGCGAACCCCGACGTCGAGCTCACCCTCCGGGTACACGACGAGTGCAACGGATCCGACGTGTTCGGCTCCGACATCTGCACCTGCCGCCCCTACCTCACCTGGGCGATCGAAGACGCCGCCCGAACCGCGCAACGCGGGGGAGTGGGGCTGGTCGTCTACTACCGCAAGGAAGGGCGAGCGCTCGGCGAGGTCACCAAGTTCATGGTGTACAACGCCCGAAAGCGCCAGGACGGCGGCGACATGGCATCGACCTACTTCGAGCGGACCGAATGCGTGGCCGGCGTGCAGGACGCCCGCTTCCAGGAGCTCATGCCGGACGTTCTCCAGTTCTTCGGCATCACGAAGATCCACAACCTCCACTCGATGAGCAACATGAAGTACGACGCCATCGTCGGCAGCGGCATCGAAGTCCAGAATCGGCTGAGTCTTCCCGCCGAGCTCGTCCCGGCCGACGCCCAGGTCGAGATTGAAGCGAAGAAGGCCGCCGGCTACTTCACCGACGAAGACGTGTCCGACGACCTCGACGCCGTCGTTGGCCGGGCCCTGGACGAATGAGCCACTTCGCCGACCATCGGCAACTGCTGACCGCCGACGCTGTTCGGACACAGTGCAGTCGCGTCACCGAACGCGTCCGCAACGGCGGCGGGAAGTTCCTGGTGAACGACGACGCCCTCGACGACTGCGCCGCGCACGTGGTGGAGGTGACACGTTCCCGCTACCCCGATCTCGACATCCCCTATCACTCCCGATGGCGGCACTTCCGAACGCCGACGGCCATCGAATTGGAAGAACGGCTCCTGACCCACCTCGCCGATCTCGACCCGCTCGAATCGGCCCGGGTCGGCTTCGACCTCGTCATCCCCTCGGTGCTCCTTGATGCCGGGGCCGGCCCCCACTGGGCCTACCACGCACCGGACGCAGCCGAACCGGTCGGCCGATCCGAGGGCCTCGGACTCGCCTCGCTCGACATGTTCCTCGACGGCGCCTTCTCCACCCAAGGACGCCCCCGGACCGACGCCGACGCACTTCGATCGCTCACCAAGGAACGCCTCGAGCTCGGCTTCCAGGTGAACGACGCCAACCCGCTCGTTGGCGTCGACGGACGGGTCGAGCTGCTCCGGAGCCTCGGGTCGACAATGCGCGCCGACCCCGATCGATTTCCCACCGGTCGCCCGGGAGACCTCATCGACCTGCTCTGCCGCGACGGTGCCACGGCCATCCCGGCCCGTGCGCTCCTCGGCGCGGTGCTCGATGCACTCACCCCCGTCTGGCCGTCGGGTCGAACGCTCGGAGCGCCATTCGACCTCGGCGACGCCTGGCACTACCCGCCATTCGGGTCCGGGCCGGACGCCATCATCCCCTTCCACAAGCTCAGCCAGTGGCTCACCTACTCGCTCGCCGAAACCTGCGAACGGAGCGGCATCGTCGTCACCGACCTGGACGACCTGACCGGCCTTCCCGAGTATCGAAACGGCGGATTGCTGCTGGAGACTGGCGTTCTTTCGCTCCGCGAGCCCAGCGCCGCCGAGGGGGTGCATGCCCCAGGAAGTGAGCTGATCGTCGAATGGCGAGCGCTGACCATCAGCTTGCTCGACGAGATCGCCGACCGCGTCCGGACCCGCCTCGGCCGGCCCGACATGCTGCTCGCCGAAGTCCTCGAAGGCGGCACCTGGGCTGCCGGCCGCGTACTGGCCTTCGAACGCGACCCCGCGGGCACCCCACCTCTCCACCTCGACAGCGACGGGACGGTTTTCTGATGACGCTGCACGTGCACACCGTTGATCATCCGTTGGCGCAACAGGCGCTCGGCCAGATCCGAAACCGGGACACACCGAGCCCGATGTTCCGCGCCGCAGTGGCCACGCTCACCCGACAGCTCGTCTACGCCGCCACGGCCGACCTCCCGACGGTGGCATCGACGATCCAGACACCGTTCGGAGAAGCCGAAGCGCACACAGTCGAGGCGCCGATTGCGCCGATCGCCATCCTGCGGTCCGGCGCCGCCATGCTCGAGACAGCCATCGACACGCTCCCCGACGGTCAGGCCGGACACTTCGGCGTCTACCACGACAAACGGGTCGGCGCGACCGTCGAGTACTACCTGAAACTCCCCGATGCGGTCGCGGACAGCCGAGTGCTCCTGCTCGACCCCGCAATCGGGACAGGCAAGACGGCAATAGCGACGATCTCCCGACTGCAGGAGTTCGGCGTGACCGACATCAGTTTCCTCACGCTCATCGCCTCGACGGTCGGCCTGGACCTGATCGCTGAGCACGCGCCCGACGTCCGCGTGTTTGCCGTTGCGGTGGGTGATGAGGCCGGTCCCAACGGTTACCTCCGGCCCGGGATGGGCGATTTCGGCGATCGCTACTATGGCTCCAAATAGACGTCGCGTACTCCAAGTGACGCCGCCGGTTAGATGAAGCCGTAGAACGCGAGACGTTGGTTGAGGTTCTCCGCGTTCATCGCGGTGAGGACGACGTCGATCAGACTGCCGTCCGCGTCGTAGAACGCGGTCATCGGCATGCCACCGGTCCCGCGCAGTGCCCGGTAGAGGCCATTGCGCTGCGTGCCACGAATGTCCTGCACGAGCGGGAACTGCTCGATGTCGTTGCGCTCGGCCATCGGGCGCCAGTTGCCGGTCTCGTTCGAGTTCACGAACACGAAATCCACCTGGCCTTCCAGCGCGAGCGCCGTTTCCCGGAAGTCCGGCAGCTCCTCGTCACAGGCATCGCACCAGGAAGCGAAGAAGTTCACGACCGTCGGCGTGCCCTGAAAGTCGGCCAGCCGAACCCGTCCATCCGGGTTGGCGTCATCGTCCAACGCAGGGAGATCCCAGCTGGCCACCGCGGTCACCCCGTCGCCGCCGTCGTCCAGCGTGTCGCGAACACCATTGAAGATCAGTGCCCCGACGATCAGTACGCCCACACCGATGATCAGGCCCCACTGCGCTCGAGCTGAGAGACCCTTGCTCTTCTTCTTTGCCATGACTGACGTCTCCTATCCGAGATTGACGATCCACTCGAGTCCCACGGACCGCAGCACTTCCTGCAGCTTCGTGGTCACGAGAATGAGCCGGTTCGACATGAGCAGCACCCCGAACCCGATCAGCGAGATCGCCGAAACGAGAACGATGGTCTGCAGATGCTGTTTCACCCAATCGAACGCGCCGGCGAGTCGGGTGAACATCAGCCCCGTCGCCAGGAACGGGACCCCGAGACCGAGCGAGTAGGCGGCGAGCAGCGCCCCGCCCGTGAGCGTGCCATCGGCGCCGGCGGCGATGATCAGGATCGAGCCGAGGGTCGGGCCGATGCACGGCGTCCATCCGAAGCCGAACGCAGCGCCCGCCACCGGAGGGGCGGCACGGCCGAAGCGGCCGAGATCGGGGTGGAACCGGGCCTCCTGGTAGAAGCGAGGGTTCTTCGTCGTGATCGAGCCGAGGAGGAAGAGGCCCATCGCGAACACGAGGAACCCACTGATTCGGGTGAGCAGCAGTTGGTTCTCGAACAGGAGGTCGCCCAAGGCGCTCGCAGAGAGGCCGAGGCTGATGAACACAGCGGAGAACCCGGCGATGAACAGGCCGGTGTCGCGGGCGACCGGCCAGGAACTGGCGCGCTGGTCATCGGTGGAACTCGTGATGTCGAGGCCGGTGATGACGGAGAGGTAGCCGGGTACGACGGGGAGCACACACGGGGAGAGGAAGGAGATGACTCCAGCCCCGAATGCAATCAGGAACGACAGAAGGTTGATGGACTCGAGTTCGATTGCTCGGTAACCCGGTTCGGTGCTCCCGTGTTCCCTGAATCCAAGGGGATTTTGACCACTCGGTATCCCCGGGAAAGGCAGGGCTCAGCACTAGTTTTGTGAGCTCAGCGGTGGGTTATGCGCATTGGGAGGTCGCCGTGCGCAATTGGCGCGACGATGTGCAACCGAATGCGGCGGGTCGGCTACTCACAGCAGTCGTCGTTGTGGCGACCCTGCTCGGCGTCTTCTCCTCGCCAGCGGCAGCACAGGCCGCAGACGCACTCTGCGTCTCGCCCACGACGATCGCATTGGTGGATGTCGTGGACGGCGGGTTCGAAGCGGCACCTGGGGTGACAACCGCACGGGGTGCATCGGTCGAGGACTCGTTGGTCGGCCCGGTCGTCTCACTTCGCGAGGTCGGCGCTCGCGCCCAGATCGAGCTTCCGCAACCGCTGTTCCACACCCAGTGGTCGGTTGGCGAGGTCGACCTCGTCGACCGTCTCCGAGTCGACGCAAACCTGCTCAACGCAGCACAGGACATCACCAGCGCCCAGATGACCGGCCCACTGCATCGACGCGACGGCGTCGACGGACCCGGTCTGAGTGTCGAGGGAGAGTTCCAGCTCGGAGCGACCCGCCGAGCGAACCTCGTCCTGCCCGGTCCGGTCGACAGCGTGCTCTTCTCCAACGGAGGAACGACACCCCTCGATCTGACCGTGGCCTCCGGTTGCGCCGCGTTCCATGCGGACACCACGAGCCTGAACAGTCCCACCTGGGATCCGGAGACGGAACGGTTCATCGCCCGCTATGCGGTGACCATTCGAAACAATCTTCCCACCGCCTCGACCCTGCGCCGCGTCGGGATCGACGCCGAGGCGACCGACCATCACATCGAGGCGCTCATCGCGCAGCTCGACATCACGTCCCCCGGCTTCGGCACGGCGGAGATTCTCGATCTGCAACTTCCCTCCGTCTTCGCTCGCGTGCGCAACGACGCGTTCGACGGTGTCGAGACGACCGCGCTCCTCAGCGGACCCAGCCGGCTCGTCTCGAACGTTCCGCTCACCATCGAGATCGAAGTGGCCTACACGCC
>CALBVR010000423.1 GCA_937969565.1 uncultured Acidimicrobiales bacterium
GTCGCGGCGCCCACTCGCCCACATTCCGGGCGACCGTGTGCGGAGCCGGGGCGGTCGCAGCGGCTTCGGAGAACGAAAGTGGAAAATCCTTTGCGTATCGAACATATGTACGATACAGTGAGGACATGGGAAGCGGAACCCACACCACGGCGAAGGGCCCAGGCGGCGCCACCCAGTCGGCAATGGCTGGCGATCAACAGACCGTTGTCGATGCGATGTTGGCGATCGAGCACCTGATCGCAAACGCATCGCCGGCTGACGCGGTGCAGTTGGTGGGATTCTGTCGACGTCGGCTGGATGCCGCCGAAGCAGCGATCGTCGCCAACCGGTACGACTCCGGAGCGACCGACTCGCAGATCGAAGATCTCTTCACCCGTGACGGGAAGACCTCGCGGGCGAACGCCCGACGTACGGCGTCACGGGGCAAAGCCGTGCACGCCAACCCCACGATCGGAACCAAGCTCGCCTCCGGCGACCTCTCCACCGAACAGGCCGACGTGCTGGCCGACGCTGCCGACGAATCAGACGGCGCGGCCGCCTGCGACGAAGAACTGATCGAAGCCGTCTCCAAGGCGACACCAGAACAGGGGCGGCGCAAAGCCAAGAACTGGGTGACGAAACGGAAGTCGGCCGACGACGAGCAAAAGCGTCACGACCGTCAGCATCGCAACCGGAACGTCCACCGTCATCGGACGTCCGATGGCCGCTTCCAACTGATACTCGAAGGCCCCAGCCACGTGCTCGACCGCATCGAACGCCGAATCGACGAACAGGCCGAGGCCGAGTATCGGGCCGATGGTGGCCGCGACGTCTCCCGAAGCCAGCATCCACGCACCAGCGACCAACGACGGTTCGACGCAGCCTGCAAGCTGATGGTGGGCGACGCAACCAGCGCCGCGCCCAACTCGGCAGGTCGACGGTCGACCATGTTCATCACGTTGACGCTCGACCAGCTCACCGGAGTCGACCGGTCCGTGGTCACCGCCTGCGACGGCACCCGGCTACCGCCATCGGTGGTCGAACAGCTTGCCTGCGAGTCCGAATTCGTTGGCGTCATCTTCGACACCAACGGCGAGGTCCTATGGGAAGGTCGAAGACATCGACACGCCACCCCCGCCCAGATCCGGGCGTTGATCGTCCGAGATGGCGGATGCGTCCAATGCGGCGCCCACCACGACCGCTGCGTCGCCCATCACATCCTTCCCTGGGAAGCACCCCGAAAAGGCGAATCGAACATCGACAACCTCGTGTTCCTCTGCGAACGCTGTCACGTATCGCTGCACCAGCGGAACCTCACGCTCGTCCGCAACATCGAAACCCGAGCATGGAGCACCCGCCCCGCCACCGTCGACGAAACTCCGCCGTCCGGAGGTCCGCCTCGCAAACGGCGACCCAACGAGCGCAGCCACGGACACCGCCAACGCGACCGAACCGTCCGCGCCAAGCCGCGTATCGATGAGCTTCGGCGAGCACTCCATCAAGGCCAGCCGGCCGACAACCTCACCCCACCCGACAACGATTCAGCCGCTACCCGGCCACCAGCCGATCGATGAACGGATTGCGGAACCTGCCCGTCGGGTCCATCGACGCCGCCAGCTCGAGGAAGTCGTCCAACCGGGGGAGCCGCTCGCCCAGCTCGGCCCGGCCCATCGCAAACAACTTGCCCCAATGCACAGTCGGGGCGAACGGCGCCAACGCCTCCTCGATCGGCGCCAGCAACGCCGTCACCTCCGCCGGATGCTTCTTCCACGTGAACCCCAACGACAGACAATCCCGGCCATGCGCCGGGCTCAACCACAGGTCGTCCGCCGCCACCGTGCGAATCTCCGTGCCATGCAGATGCGGGTCGATGCGGTCGCCCATCCGCCGCAACGCCTCGATCGCCGCCACCGCATCGGCCCGATCCACGAACCACTCGCTCTGCAACTCGTCGCCGCCGACCGACGGCGTCCCTCCCGGCACGAAGTGCGGCAACCGATGCAGCCACCGGCCCGGCTCGGTGATCTGGGTGACCCGCCCCGGATCCAGATCCACCACGTCCAACCGGCTTGCGCCCCACCGCTCGTCCGCCACATCGGGGAGCACCAGCTCGCCGCCGGCGTCGGTCGCCAACCGCTCCTTCTGCCAGATCGTGCGAGTGTTCGCCGACGAGAAATCGGCATGCAGGTTCACGGCGTACGCGCTCGCAAAGACCTCATCCAGATTCGCCAGCACGTCCGCCCACGACGCGTCCTTGTACAGGTGCTGCCGCACCCAATAGCTCGGTTCCACCTGCAACGTCACCCGAGTGATCACGCCAAACGCACCCAAGCCCACCGCCATTGCCGGCAACCGAGGGTCGTCGGCGTCCACGTGCAGCAGCGAGCCGTTGGCCGTCACCAGCTCCAACCCCCGAATCGCCGCCGACAACACGCGGTTCCCATCGCCCGAACCATGCGTGCCGGTCGACGTACCACCGGCCACCGAGATGTGGGGGAGCGAACCCATGTTGTGCAGCGCCACCCCCTCGGCCTCCAACGCCTCCGCCACCGCTGCGTAACTCCACGCCCCCGGCACCGACGCCGTCCCCGCCGCATGGTCGACCTCGACCCCGCCCACGTCGAGGGCCGCGGTCGACACCAACACGCCACCCGGCGAATCCGCCACGTCCGTGAACGAATGCCGCGTGCCCAACGCCTTCACCTTCGCCCCGCCGGCCACCAACTCCTGCAGCTCGGCCACCGTGCTCGGTTGCCGCAACTCGGCGGCGGTATACGTCAGATTCTCCGACCAGTTCATCCCCGGCGCTGCAGCCACATCCGTCATCCCACAACCCTGCCATCCCCGCCGGCCACCGCGGGGAACTTGCGCACCTCGAACAACGCCTTAAGGCTCCGCTTACCTCGCTCCCGCAAGCTGCAGTCAATGACCGAACAGCACTCCCGCTACCTCCGCGTCTCCCGCCGAGCCATGCTGCGCACCTCCCTCGGCACCGGCGTCGTCCTCCTCACCGGCGCCTGCGGCAACCAGGACTCCGACGTCTTCGCCGGCGCTATCGCCGACGCCCCCACCACCACCGAGCCCGAGACCACCTCCACCACCTCGTCCTCCACCACCAGCGAACCGGC
Organism: uncultured Acidimicrobiales bacterium; assembly: GCA_937969565.1. GTDB lineage: Bacteria > Actinomycetota > Acidimicrobiia > Acidimicrobiales > SHLQ01 > SHLQ01. Next base: position 3,108 of record CALBVR010000423.1, read on the forward strand.
CGCCGAGCCCGCCGACACCGTCACCACAACCACCTCGGCCCCCGAAACCGCCGGGCTCGCCGTCGCCGGCGAAATGATCATCTCCTTCACCTACACACGCAGCGCCGGCGGCAAGATCGAATCCCCATACGTGGCCGTGTGGATCGAAGACGCCGACGGCGAACTCCTCGAAACCATCGCCCTCTTCTACGAACAGACCAGGCGCGGCGCCCGCTGGCTCGACCACCTCGATCGCTGGTTCGCCGTCGACGCCGCCCGAATCGCCGCCGGCGGAACCGACAACGCCGACACCATCTCCTCCGCCACCCGCACGCCCGGCACCTACGACCTCGCCTGGGACGGCACCGCCACCGGCGCACCCCTCGGCGCCGGCGACTACTTCATCTGCATCGAATCGGCACGCGAAGATGGTCCCTACTCGCTCATCCGCGAACCACTCCGCCTCGACGGCACCCTGCCAACAACCCCACTGCCCGACACCGGCGAACTCTCCGCAGCCACCGTGCGAATCGACGTGTGACATGGCCGCCCCCACCTCAACCACCGACATGAACGACGACCTTCGCCGCCGCATCGAAGCCCAACGGGCCCGGCAAGCCACCCGCCCAACGGCATCTCCGGAAACCGGCAAGCCCGCGCCCGGGCGGCGCTCCAACCAGGCCCAACGCTGGATGCGCTGGACCCACGTCTACGTCAGCATGATCGCCTTCGTCATCATCGGCTTCTTTGGCATCACCGGCCTCCTCCTCAACCATCCGAGCTGGCTCGGCGGCGACGAACTCGTCACCACGGTCGTCGACGGCACCCTGCCCGACACCGTCCGCACCGCCGACGGCGGCGTCGAATTCCTCGCCGTCAGCGAATACCTCCGCAGCGAACACGGCGTCGTCTGCGAGGTCACCAACTTCGACCAGGTCGGCAACGAAGGCTCCATCAACTACACCGGCCCCGCCTACGGCGCCTCCGTCCGCTTCGACGTCGAGACCCTCGCCTACGACGCGCAGATCACCGAAGAGGGCTTCGTCAACGCCATGCGAGACCTCCACACCGGCAGCGACACCAACACCGCCTGGAGCCTCATCATCGACGTGTCCGCCGTGCTCCTCGTGCTCGTGTCGCTCTCCGGGCTCGGCATCCAACTCTTCATGCGCAAGCGGCGTCGGTCCGCCCTGCAATGGTTGGCCGTCGGCGCGGCCATCGC
>CALBVR010000424.1 GCA_937969565.1 uncultured Acidimicrobiales bacterium
TGGGTGAACCGTCGGGACCTCGACGGCAACAACCTGTTCGACGGTGGCTTTCTCGGCCTGGACAACATCGGTCCGTTCAACCGGTCCGAAGGGCTCGGCAAGGGACGGCTCGAACAGTCGGACGCCACGGCGTGGATGGCCATGTACAGCCTCGACCTCCTCGACATGTCCCTGCGGCTCACGTCGGAACGACCGGCATATGAAGACCTCGCCACGAAATTCGTGGAGCACTTCGCCTACATCTCGACGGCGATGCATGAGAGCGAGCTGTGGCACGAGGACGACGGCTTCTACTACGACGTGCTGACCATCGGTGATCGTCGGATCCCGGTGGAAGTGCGTTCGATGGTGGGGCTCATCCCGATCTTCGCCACCCGAGTGCTGTCGTCATCTCTGCGCGCGCAGATGCCGAACTTCACCGAGCATCTCGAGTGGTTCCGGAACAACAAGACGGAGCTCACTCGGCACATGCACGAGAACGACGCCGGAGACATCATGTTCTCGCTCGTCAGCCCGGAGCGGCTGTGCCGTCTTCTGGAGCGTGTTCTGGACGAGGACGAGTTCCTGTCACCTCACGGTGTGCGGGGACTGTCCAAGATCCATGCGGACGAGCCGTACGTCCTCAATGTCGACGGTGCCGAGTTCTCTGTCGGCTATGAACCGGGTGAGTCGATGACCGGGCTGTTCGGCGGCAATTCGAACTGGCGAGGACCGGTCTGGTTTCCGCTCAACTACCTTCTCATCGAGTCATTGCGCCGCTTCCACTTCTGGTCTGGCGGGTCGCTCACGGTCGAGTTTCCGAAGGGCAGCGGCGAGCAGATTCCGATCGGTGGCGTCGCCGACCTCCTCGCGGAGCGCCTCACCACGCTGTTCGTCCCCGGAGCGGACGGCATGCGGCCGGCGATGCCGGAGCATCCCCTGTACGGGCCGGGTGGCGATTGGGAAGACCGGCTCCTGTTCCACGAGTACTTTGATGGCGACACCGGCCGAGGGTTGGGCGCATCCCACCAGACCGGCTGGACGGCGCTCGTTGCCTCGCTCGCAACGGGTTCCGCGGTTCCCTACGGGCGAAGGAGACATCGACGATGACCCCCGACGACCGACGATTCCTCGATGCGGCGATCGACGAAGCCCGCGCCGGATTGGCCGCCGGTGGGATCCCGATCGGCTCCGTGCTCGTCGTCGACGGCGAGATCGTCGGTCGTGGCCACAACCAGCGCGTCCAGAAGGGTTCCCCGATCCTGCACGCCGAGATGGACTGCTTCGAGAATGCCGGCCGGCTTCCCGCCAGTTCTTACGCTCGCGCCACGCTCTACAGCACGTTGTCCCCGTGCGACATGTGCTCGGGAACTTCTCTGCTGTACGGCATTCGGCGGATCGTCATCGGCGAGAACGACACGTTTCAGGGGCCGGAGGACTACGTCCGTTCCCGCGGCGTGGAGCTCGTGATGGCCGACGACGTCACGTGCAAAGACCTCATGGCCAGCTTCATCGCCGATCGCCCAGAACTCTGGAATGAGGACATTGGCGAAGAAATCTGATCATTTCGGGAACCAGATCGGCCGACGGAACGTGTAACGATCATGGGGACCGGCTGTGCAGGCGGTACCGCACGGTCACAACGAAAGGATTGCAGATGAGTGGTGGACAGGATTCTGTGGACGAGACGCCAGAGATTGACGTGGTGCCGGCGGCACCCGCGGCGCCTCGAACAGGGTTGATGCTTGGGGGCGCGATTGCCGTTCTCGTCGTTGCGGTGGTTGGGGCATTCTTCGCTGCCAACGCGCAGGACGAGCCGACCGAGGTGGACGTGGCTGCGCCCGACGCGGAAGTCGTCGAAGAGACAACCGAGGCCGAGGAATCGGAGGACGACGCCGGCGAGGCGACCGAAGCTCCGGCCGACGAGGAAACCGACGCCGTCGAGGCCGAGGAAGAAGCGATGGAAGACGAGGCGATGGTGACGGAGTTCGCTGCCGACTCCGCCATCGGCTTTGGCGGACCGAACAACATCATCCACACCGCTGACGGCTTCGTGTCGATCGGTTGGGGCCCCGACGGCATGGCCATCTCCCGTTCGGAGGATGGCACCGAGTGGGCGTCGACGCCGATCGTCGGTCTCCCGCAGGACGCCAACCTGGTGGGTCTGTCCGAGTACTCGGGCGGCTACGTGGCCGTGCTCGAGGTCTGGCCTGTGTACGACGAGGCTGACGAAGAAGCCATGTTCTTCGGTCACCAGGAGTCGCCGACCCGCCAGCTCGCAACCTCCGCAGATCTGGAAAACTGGGATCTTGCCGACCTTCCGGATGTTGCCGTCGAGGAAGGCGGATTCAGCCACATTGCGGGTATGGCCACCAGCGGCGACACGGTCGCAATCCTCGTGCAGGTCGAACCGGCCTACATCGACGAGACGCAGGTGCTGTTCGAGGCCGGTCTGCTCACCCCAGCGGACATGGAGAACTACTGCGGCGCCCGCGTCGACGGTCCGAACGATCCCATCATCGTGATGAGCTGCGACTGGGAGGCACAGGAGGCCTTCTACATGGAGTTCGAAGCGAAGATGGAGGCCGCAGAGACGGACGAAGAGCGCATGGCGCTCGAGGAGGAGTACTTCGGTGACGGGTTCGATGTCGAGCCTGGCTCTGAGGAGCTGTTCCGCCTCGAGCCCGGCGATCCGATCCACGCCGCCATCCTCGATGGCTACAGCCAGGAGCCTGAGCCGGTCGCCCCGGTGGTGCTGAGCGGCCCGGTGACGGGCGCCCTCACCCAGACGGCGCTTCCCGTCGAAGGTTGGGCCTCCTCCATCGCCGGTACGGACGCCGGGTTCATGACCATCGTCAACGACTGGACGAGCGGATCGACCATCTCGCTGGCATCCACCGACGGTGCCGCCTGGAGCGAGACCACCTCGTTGGGCTCCGAGCTCGATGTGCAGGGTCTGGCGAGCTCCGGTGACCTGATCATCGCCACTGGCAGCCACTGGGACCAGGCGAACGCCTCCGTCGTGGTCTGGACGACCGGCGATCTTGGCGCCACCTGGAACGAAGCGAGCATCGGCACGGAGCTGTTCGGCGCCTACGGCATGCCGCTTGCCGGACCGGCTGGCGTTGCCGTGTCGCTCGACGGCAGCACGGAGCCGTATCCCGATGAGTTCTTCGGGCCGGAGGTGCTGCTCGTCGAATCCGACGGCTACCAGCTGGAGATCGTGTTCGAGGACGACGTGATGATCCTGACCGCGCCGGACGGTTCGGTCGTGCACGAGGTGCCCGGCATCGTGAACGAGCCGCCCGAGGGTGGCGTGATCGACGGGGTCGTGCGATTCGACGAGTCCTCGTTCGACACCGTCGTGACCTTCCTGGACCCGGCCACCGGCGACGACCTCGTCGCCTTCGGCAACGAGAACTTCGAGGCTGCGTACGAGTCGAGCTTCGAGCCCGAATTCGAGTCGGATTGGGAAGAGCCGCCGCGACGCACCGAACTGTGGTTCAGCGCCGATGGCGTTTCGTGGGAGCTGCTCGAGGCCTACGACACGGACTGGGAGAGCAACTCGTGGACGAGCATCGCTGCCGTCGGCGACGATGAAGTCCTCGTTCGGACCGAGACCTGGACCGAGCCGCCCGCCGAGCTCTGGGCCTTCGAAGAGGAAGGCCGCGAGCCGACCGACGAAGAGATGGCTGCGCTCGAGTCGTGGGAGATGGAGAGCTACGCCAACAACGTCGAGTGGCGTCGGATCCCCGTCGGCTGAACGCAATCGACAGGTTCGTAGCGAAGCCCGGGCCGCTGGCCCGGGCTTCGCCCGTTTTTCGGGTCAATCGGGGACCGGGGTGTGGTTGAAGCGAAAGGCATTGCGGAGCCCGTCGATGCCGCCGTGGGCCTCGATGAGCGCCTCCTGTGAGGCGAACGCCCGCTGGTTGGCGGCGTCCGGATCGACGATGGATCGGAGCGCCTCTTCGACCTGATCCCGTTCGGCGCTGACCGTTGGCGAGGTTCCGAGGTCGATCAGTTCATCGGGGTCGTCGACCACGTTGTAGAGCTCCGGTGCGTGGTCGACGTGATTGATGTACTTCCATTCGCCGGTCCGGACCGCGAACGATCCGGTGATCGACCCGCCGTCGTGGTACTCGCTGAAGGCGGGTCGATCGACGTCGTCGGGCTCGGTCGCCAGCTCCTGGAGCGGCCGCCCCGGCAGGGCGTGGTCGATGCCTGCGGTGTGAAGGATGGTTGGCGCAACATCGATCAGGTTCACGGCGGTGTCGACCACACGACCCGCGGGAACGTCCGGCCCGTTGAGGATCATCGGCACGGCCACCGAGTCCTCGTACATGAACGACTTTGCCCACAGCCCCCGGTTGCCGAGGAGTTCGCCGTGGTCGGAGGTGTAGACGATGAGGGTGTCGTCGCGTTGGCCTGAAGCATCGAGCGCTGCGAGTACGCGGCCCACGTTGTGATCCATCCATGCGCAGAGGGCGAAGTAGGCGCGGCGGGCTTCTCGCGTTCGCTCCTGGTCGAAACCGGCCCAGTAGCGGAAGTACTGCCGCATCGCTTCGACCGCGGGGTTCGACGGCTCGACCGGGGGGATCTCGGGCGGCGGAACGTCCGCGAGCGGGATCCGGTCGGTGAATTCGTCCGGTGCGGAGAGCGGATAGTGGGGAGCAACCAGCGAGACGAAGGCGACCCACGGAGGACTGTCGTCGCTTCTGCCCGAGAGCCAGTCGACGGCTGCGTCGGTGATTCGACGGTCGTAGCGGGTGTAGGTGGTCTCTCCGGATCCCACCTCGTCGGCCAACTCCGCCGCTTCGGGATACGGCATGGGGTCGCGGCGGGGGAGCCCCTGGAGCCACCCGACTCCGCCGGCGATGAACATGGGTTGGACACGTTCGGTGAAGCCGTCGTCGTCGGCCGCGGATCGGTGGTGCAGCTTTCCGAAGGACATCACGTCGTGGCCGGCGTCGCGCATGGCGTGCGTCCAACCGGTGGGCTCGCCCGCCCACGCCTGGACGGAGTCCCAGGCGCCGATGTCGTGAACCCATCGGCCGGTGCCGAATGCGGCGCGTGCCGGGACGCAGATCGGTGACGGCGTCCAGCATCGATCGAACCGGGTTCCGCTGGCGGCGAGGGCATCGAGGTGCGGGGTCTGGACGAGGGGATGCCCGGCGCAGCCGAGGGCTCGGGCCTGGTGCTCGTCGCTCATGACGACGAGGACGTTCCGAGTCACGCAGAGGGACCGTACTGGAACAGTTCGCGAATCGGGATGTGTTCGTTTGCCCCAAGGCGGATCTCGACGGCGGCCGGATCGACGAGCGTCGGATGGGAGGCGCCCATGGCGTTGGACAGGCGGATCAGTTCGTGGCGGAGCCCGGCGATGTAGTTGGCGACTCGCGCGGCCTTGTCGGTCGGGTCGAGGCCGCGGATGAACCACTTCTGCTGCGTGGCGACGCCGGTGGGGCAGTGGCCGGTGTGGCACTTCTGCGCCTGAATACAGCCGACGGCCAGCATGGCTTCACGGGCGACGGCGATGCCGTCGGCGCCGAGCGCAAAGGCCACCATCGCCTCGGTCGGCAGGCCGAGGCGACCGGCACCGATGAACGTGATCTTGTCGTTGAGTCCCACCCCGGCGAAGGTGCGATACACCTCGGCGAATCCCTGGCGGAACGGCAGGGCGACGTGATCCGAGAATGGCAGCGGTGCGGCGCCGGTGCCACCCTCGCCACCGTCGATTGCGATGAAATCCGGTCCCCGGCCGGAGGCCGCCATCTCGTCCGAGAGCTCCCGCCAGAACTGCATCTGGCCGACCGCCGACTTGATGCCGACGGGCAGACCTGAAGCATCGGCGATCCGTTCGACCGTGTCGATGAGGCCCTTCACGTCGTCGAACGAGCGGTGTCGGGCCGGCGAGTTCACGGTGACGCCGACCTCGACACCACGGGCCGCAGCGATCTCCGGTGTGACCTTGCTGCCGGGCAGGACGCCACCGAGGCCGGGCTTTGCGCCCTGGCTGAGCTTGAGCTCGATCGCTTCGACCTTGGCGCCTTCCATCGATTCGAGCATCCGGTCGATGCTCAGGCTGCCATCCGGGTTCCGGGCGCCGAAGTAGCCGGTGCCCAGCTGGAAGATCAGCGAGCCACCGTGGCGGTGATGGGCCGAGATTCCGCCCTCGCCGGTGTTGTGGGCGCAGTTGGCCATCGCTGCCCCACGATTCATCGCTTCGACGGCGGCGCCGGAGAGTGAGCCGAAACTCATTGCCGAGATGTTGACCACGGAGGTTGGTGTGTGGGCGTGGGTGCGACCCCGCCATTCGCCCATCACCTTTCGCATCGGAAGGTCGTCGGGATGTTCCGGCTCGGGGTGGGGGAAGGCGTGATGGCGGAGCAGCACGTAGCCGGGCTTCGTGATGTCGTTGTCGGTGCCGAACCCGAAGTAGGAGTTCTGCTGCTTGGCCGTCGCGTACACGAAGCGGCGCTCGTCTCGGGAGAACGGCCGTTCCTCGTCGTTGTCCGCAACGATGTACTGGCGAAGTTCCGGGCCCGCCTTCTCCAGCAGATAGCGAAGGTGGCCGACGATCGGGAAGTTGCGAAGAATCGCATGCTTCTTCTGTGTCACGTCGTGGATGAACACGCCGATGAGGAAGACACCGACGACGACAAGGATCCACAACCACCATGACATGTCTGGAGATCGTAGGCTGGCGGCGATGACCACGTTGCTCCAGATTGCGGAAAAAGTCGTGAACAATGCCCAGCCGGGCGAGCAGCTGGAGGCCTACGTCTCCCGGGGCAGCTCGACCGAGGTGAAGGCGTATGGGGGCGAGGTCGAATCCTTCACGTCGGCATCGTCGGCGGGCATCGGCATCCGCGTGATCGTGGATGGCCGTGTCGGCTTCGCCCACGCTGGCACGCTCGATGAGGACGTCATCGCAGAAACGCTGCAGGAGGCGCGGGACAACCTCACGTTCTCGGAGGCGGACGAGTGGGTTGCGCTCGCCGAACCCGATGGCGGCACACCGATCGTGCACGACCATTGGAACGAATCGGTCGCCACGATGCCGACCGAGCAGAAGGTCCAGATGGCCATCGACCTGGAGGCCCGCACACTCGGGATCGATCCTCGGGTCACGGGCATCCGGACGTCCACGTACAGCGACAGCTCGGGGGAGATGGCGCTGGCCACGTCGACCGGCGTCCGGGCAACCGATCGTGGTACGGGGGCGCATGTGTCCGTTTCGGCGCTCGCCATGGACGGCGACGAAACGCAGATCGCCGGCGGCTACGACGTGAATTTCGGGCCGGAGCTCCTCGACATCGAGGTCGCTGCGCAGGACGCCGTCGAGCGGGCCACGCGTCTGCTCGGTGCCACCCAACCGAACTCGCAACGCCTCACCATCGTGCTGGAGCCTCGGATGGCCGCCAGCATCATCGGGATCACGGTCGGCATGCTCAATGGTGAGCGAATGCTGAAGGGCCGGACGCCATTCCTCGATCGTGTCGGCGAACAGATTGCGTCGCCGCTGCTCACCGTCACCGACGACCCGACGGACGCTCGTTCGTTCGGGGCCACCTCCGTCGACTCTGAAGGGCAGACCTGCCGTCCGATCGAACTCATCTCGGCCGGCGTGCTCGGCGGCTTTCAGCACAACACGTACACGGGTCGACGCTCCGGAGAGGGCACGACGGCGAATGCCGTGCGCGGCTATCGGTCGTCACCTGGTGTTGGCGCCCACGCCATCGTCATGACGCCGGGATCGGGTTCCCTCGCCGACGTGATTACGTCCGTCGACAACGGATTGTTGGTCACCTCGATGAGTGGCCTGCACTCCGGCGTCAACGGAATTTCGGGCGACTTCTCGGTCGGAGCCGAAGGCCTGATGATTCGCAACGGCTCCCTGGCGGAACCGGTGCGCGAGGCCACCATTGCCTCGACGCTCCAGAAGATGCTGACCGACATCGTTGCCGTGGGCGATGAAGTCGAGTGGCAGCCGGGTGGTTCGGGTGCCGTCCCGATCGCCATCGGAGATGTGTCGCTCAGCGGCGCCTGACACTTTACGTCCCCGTTCGGAAGCCGAAGGAACACTGTGAACATGCT
>CALBVR010000425.1 GCA_937969565.1 uncultured Acidimicrobiales bacterium
TCCGGTGACCGGGCCTGGAACCTTCGACGAGGCGATCGAGGAGGACGTCCCTGACCGCAGGTGGCGACCCGGCAGCCATCAGGCCCCGCTCGGCTCGACCCCTGACCCGTTGCGCAGGCGGTCGAAGAACCAGCGGCCCACCTCGATCAGAATCGTGATCGTGAGCGCCAATCCGAACGCGAGCCACAGCGCCGTGGTGGGGTTGTCGATGGCGCTGGAGACGAAGTAGCCGAGCAGTGCGGCGTAACTCGCCCACAGGAACGTGGCCAGCAGATCCCATCGGGTGAACCAGGCGAGGAAGGGTTGGCCGGTGAGCCCGCACGAGAACGTCATTGCGGTTCGACCGCCGGGGATGAACCGGGCTGTGACAAGCAGGAGACCGCCGCGCTTGCGGATCTGGTCGCCGGTGGAAAGCAGTCGCTGCTCACCCTTCTCTCCACGAAAGAACCAGCGCTTCACGAGCTTGTCGGATCGATTGCCGAGCCAGTACGCCATCGAATCGCCGCCGTATGCGCCGATCGCCCCGGTCAGGATCACGAGCACCACCGCAAGCACGGGCCGGTCGTTGATCAGGTTGCCGGCCGCGGATGCAACGCCACCGGCGATCACCGTGAACTCTGACGGCACGATCGGGACGACGGAGTCGAGGAACGCAATCGTGAACAGCAACAGGTAGAACCACGGACTCGTGGAGACATCGGTGATGAAGTCCTCCATCTGGTGGAAGACGTCGAGGGCCCAGTCGATCACGGAGATGACAGTACGGTGACCGGGCGGTAAGTGCACGACACGACCGCAGGAATCATCCCTTCGGAGGACCCCGATGGATCGGCTGGAGGACGACGCCACGAAGCCGGTCTCGTAGTCTGACCAGTATGAGAGGACGGCTCGCGACCGCAGGCTGGGCTTCGGCGAACCCGAGAGTCGCCGATTTTCTGCTCGCGCTCCTCGTCGTGCTGCTCCTCTTTCCGACCTCGGTCTGGCCGACCCCGGCGGATGACGACCGCGCGCTCGACGCCATCGGCTGGCTGCTCATGCTCATCCCGAGCGCAGCCCTTCTCTTCCGGCGAGCGCACCCCCAGATCGCCCTCGCCATCGGCACGGTGCTGGGCTTTGCCTACTGGGTTTCCGACTATCCGAATGGCGGCGCGTCGATCGCCATCGTCGTGCTGCTCTACTCGGCGGCCCGCTACACCACGGATCGCCGCCGGGCGACCGTGTCGTTGGTCGTCTTCACGATCGTGCTGCTGATGGTGTTCACCGCCGGCTACTTCTGGGACGACGAGAACGAGGTCACGCTCGGGCTGATCATCGTGAACCTGATCGTGTTCCAGCTGTCCTGGCTCGCGGGCGACGTGATCCAGCATCGTGAGGCTCGCGTCTCCACCCTCGAGGATCAGGTTCGCCGGGCGGAGGTCGAGCAGGCCCGCCGGACCGCCGAGGCCGTCGCCGCCGAGCGCAGCCGCATCGCACGCGAACTCCACGACATCGTGGCGCACTCGATGTCGGTCGTGATCGTGCAGGCCGAGGGCGCCAAGCGGCTCGTCGGGAAGGACGACGACGCGGTGCTCGAGGCGCTTGGCGCGATCGAATCCACCGGCCGAACGAATCTGAACGACATCCGGGGCGTTGTCGGTCTGCTCCGAGATGACGATGCGGAGCTCGCTCCCGCCGCCGAGCTCTCCGCCATCGCCGGTCTCGTGGATCACTGTGCGGCCGCCGGGCTTCCGGTCACCCTCTCCGTCGTCGGCGAGCCCCGCGGACTTCCCGCGATGATTGAACTGTCCGGCTATCGCATCGTCCAGGAGTCGCTGACCAACGCCATGAAGCACGCAGGACCCCGCGCCAAGGCCGCCATCACACTGGACTATGGAAGCGACGAGCTCCGCATCTCCGTGACCGACACGGGACGCGGCGCCGCCGCGAGCCGCGAGCATGCCGGCTACGGCCTCATCGGCATGCGGGAGCGGGTCGAGGCATTCGGCGGCGAACTCCACGCCGGGCCCCGCACCGGTGGCGGGTTCGTCGTGGAAGCCAACCTCCCGGTGTCGGCGCCATGAACAACCCGATCCGCGTGGCCATCGTCGACGATCAACCATTGTTGCGAGCCGGCTTCTCGATGATCCTCCGAAGCGAAGACGGGATCGAACTCGTCGGCGAGGCGGCCAACGGCGTCGAGGCGATCCAACTGGTCGCCGACGCCAAGCCCGACGTGGTCCTGATGGACATCCGCATGCCGGAGATGGACGGCATCGAGGCGACCCGCCAGATCGTCGCCGAAGACCATCCCCCCGCCGTCCTCATTCTCACGACCTTCGACAACGACGAATACGTGTACGCATCGCTGCAGGCCGGCGCCAGCGGCTTCCTGCTCAAGGACGCCCCACCCGAGGATCTGCTCAGCGCCATCCAGGTCGTTGCCGGCGGCGACGCGCTCCTGGCGCCGAGCATCACCCGACGGCTCATCACCACCTTCGCCTCGCTTCCTGCACAAGCGACCACCGCCACGGGCATGGCCGACCTCACCGATCGGGAGAACGAGGTGCTGAGTCACATGGCGAGGGGCCTCTCCAACAGCGAGATCGCGGAAGAGCTCTACCTCGGCGAAACCACGGTGAAGACCCACGTCGGCCGGATCCTGATGAAGCTCGGCGTCCGCGACCGGGTCCAGGCAGTCATCGCGGCGTACGAAGCCGGCGTGGTCCGTCCCGGCCGCTGAACATCATCCGGAAGGATGACCCGAAACCACTCTCGGGTTGGACGACTTTGGTCGGTGGATCGACAAGACTCGTTGCAGCACCCTTCATGAGGAGTATGAAATGACAGTCGCAGTTGCCGCCGCAGGAACCGTCAAGGCGCGCAAGGTCTACGGTTCGGGCGACACGGAAGTGGTGGCACTCGACGACGTCGACGTGTCCTTCGATCAGGGTCAGTTCACCGCGATCATGGGGCCATCCGGTTCGGGCAAGTCCACCCTCATGCACGTGCTCGCCGGCCTGGACCGGCTCACGAGCGGCCAGGTGTTCGTGGGCGAGACCAACCTCTCCGAGCTGTCCGAGAAGGACCTCACGCTCCTCCGGCGCACGAAGATCGGCTTCGTGTTCCAGGCGTTCAACCTCGTGCCCACCCTCACCGCGATCGAGAACATCACGCTGCCGCTCGACCTTGGACGCAGCGCGCCGGACCAGGCACTCCTCGACGAGGTCGTCCAAGCGGTCGGCCTCGCCGACCGGCTCTCGCACAAGCCGAACGAACTGTCCGGTGGCCAGCAGCAGCGCGTCGCCGTCGCTCGAGCACTCGCTTCGCGTCCCGACGTCGTCTTCGCCGATGAGCCCACCGGCAATCTCGACTCCCAGACCGGCGCCGAGATTCTCGCATTCATGCGTCGTGCGGTGAACGAGTTCGGCCAGACCATCGTCATGGTGACGCACGACGCGGTCGCGGCGGCCTACGCCGATCGGGTCCTGTTCCTCGCGGACGGTCGCATCGTGAACGAACTCCACGACCCGAACGTGGACACGATTCTCGCCACCCTGCGCGAAGCCACGCGGGGCTGACGTGTTTCGTCTCGCACTCAAAAACCTGGCGGCCAACAAGATCCGGCTCGGGCTCACCGCGCTCGCGATCGTGTTGGGCGTTGGCTTCGTCGTCTCGTCGTTCGTTCTCCGCGACGGCTTGAAGGACAGCTTCGCCAGCCTCTCCGAGGAGATCGTCGGCACGACGGACTTCGGCCTCACCCCCATTTCCGGCTTCGATCCGGACACCGGCGAGTTCGTCGAAGAACCGCCGTTCCTCACCGAAGCAGACCTGGAAATCGTCCGTGGCATCGACGGGGTCCGCGTTGCTGAAGGCAGCCTCGAAGGTCCGGAGAACGGCGTGCAGCCCATCAAGCCCGATGGCACGACCATTCCGGTCAACGGCCCGCCACAGATCGGCTTCTCCTGGGGCGTCGAGGATCAGCTCAATCCGCTCGTCATCGTCGACGGCGCAGCTCCGACGGCACCCGGTGAGTGGGTCATCGACCTCGATGCGGCCGCCGACCACGGATTCGTCATCGGCGAAACGACCACCTTCGTCACTCCCGCCGGACGACAGGACGCCACACTCGTCGGCAC
>CALBVR010000426.1 GCA_937969565.1 uncultured Acidimicrobiales bacterium
CACGGTGCCGGTGCCGACGCCTTCCGCCGCATCGCCCATCTGGTTCGGACCGAACTGATCCCGCCGGTCGACATGTCCGGCTGTTCGACCCGCATCATCGACCAGGCGCTCGCCAATCTCGAAGCGATGGACGCCGCCGAAGCCGGCAGCCCCGAATAGGGACGGAGCCGGCCGCCGGGACGACATCCGCCCGATCGGTCAGACTGGCCGAATGAGTTTCGATCTCGACGCGTTGCCCACCGTTGATTCCGCCACCCGATGGACGGTGGACGATGTCAGCCCGATCGAACGCATCGTCATCGACGTCGACTTCGCCGACCTCGCGGAGCAGGCGGTCGCCCTCGCTGCCGTCGGTCGTGCGCCCGAGAGCATCGGCGTCGACGACATGACCCTGGGCGCGGCCACCACCGGGCTGGCGCAGCTGGCCGATGTGCTTCAGAACGGTCGCGGCATCGCCCTCGTCCGCGGGTTTCCCGTCGACCTGCCGGACGACGCCGTCGCCCACGTCTTCTGGCGCTGCGGACTGGCCCTCGGCACACCGGTTTCCCAAAGCGTCATGGGAGACCGGCTCGGCCATGTCATCGACGTGACCAAGACCGACCCGCATGCTCGCGCGTACCGCCGCAACGAAGAGCTCACCCCACACACCGATCCCGCCGACCACCTCTCCTTCCTGTGCCTCCATCCCGCCGAGACCGGCGGCGAGAGCGTGTTCGTGAGCGCGCTCGATGTTCACGAACGCATGCGAGTCGACCATCCCGACCTCCTCGCCCGACTCCACCGCGGGTACCGGTGGTCCCGTTTCGGTGAACAAGCCGATGACGAGGAGCCGATCACCCCACATCACATCCCCGTCTTCTCCGTCCGCGACGGGCTCGTCAGCACGCGCATCGTTCGCCAGTACGTCGAGATCGCCGCAGACGAGGACCCCGCGATCGAGCTGGACGAGGTCGACCGGCAGGCACTCGATCACATCGACGCCACCATCCGCGACGACGAGCTGGCGCTTCGATTCACGTTGCAACGCGGCGAGGCGATCTTCGCCAACAACTTCACGACGTGGCACGCCCGAACCGGCTTCGTGGACTCGGCGACCGGGCCGAACCGGCATCTCCTTCGGCTGTGGATCGACGGGTCGCCGCGCCGTCCGGTCGTCGACGACATCGAGATCTTCCCCGGCTCAGTGGGCATCCGGCCACAGCCGGGCCGGATGCCGTCGTACGAAACGACGGTCGAGGTCATCTGAACCGTGCGGCACCGTCTCCTCGTTGCCCTGACGGCAGCCGGCCTGCTGGCGACCGCGTGTTCGTCCGAGCCCGACGGCGGTACGTCAACCACGGACCCACCCAACGCCGAGGCGTCAGCGACGACCGACGATCAGTCCGAGGAGCTCCCGAACCCCGACGAGATCGAGATCGGCAGTCCGGCCGACGCCGAGCCGGCGACGTGCCAGACCGACGCGGTCTTTCCGCCGAGCCGGACCGACGTTCGCCCCGACGGCAACCGCGTCGCCGACGGTTCCCTCGATCTCACGACCGAGCCGATCCGAATCGCGCTGCCGGCCCCGGCCGAGTGGATCGTCGCCGACCCGTCGGTGTCGAACGGCTGGTACGTCTCTCTCGAGGACGGACGGGCCGTGCGCATCGACGGCGCGGGCACGCTGACCGACGCCGGCGCCGCACCCGACGGACCTCCCGAGCTGACCGAAGACGGGGAGGCTCGGTCGCCGTTCACACAGCAGGCCCTCTTCTCCGACCCGCTGCCCGACACACGCGTCGTGCAGTCGGGCGATTTCGCGGTCGCGCTCGCCGGACCCACCGATCGCTACGGCCACGGTGTCCTCGGCGACGCAATCGAGGCGTCGGCGATCGTCATCGCCAACCTGTGCACGAACGAGCGGGGACGCATCGAGATTGCGGCACCGGACG
This sequence comes from uncultured Acidimicrobiales bacterium, assembly GCA_937969565.1. Lineage (GTDB taxonomy): Bacteria > Actinomycetota > Acidimicrobiia > Acidimicrobiales > SHLQ01 > SHLQ01. Next base: position 1,929 of record CALBVR010000426.1, read on the forward strand.
TCATCGAGGGCGTTGCCCCGCTCCTGGGCGACATCGATGGCGACGCCGAACTCGAAATTCTCGTCACGCTCAGCAATGCCGACGAGGGTGCCCGTCTCGCCGTCTACGAGTTCAGCGGAGCGCTGCTGGCCGAATCGGAACCGATCGGTCGGGGGAACCGGTGGCGCAATCAGTTGGCGATCGCGCCCTTCGGCCCGGACGGCGAGCTCGAAGTCGTGGATGTGCGGACACCACACATCGGCGGCACGGTACAGGCGTTCCAGCTTGCCTTCGATGAGGACGGGCCACGGTTGGAACTGGTCGCCGCATCCGACGATCGCTACACCAGCCATGTCCTCGGCCTCCGCAACCTCGACATGGCGCTGGCCGTCGACGCCAACGCCGATGGGCGTCTCGATGTCGTCGTGCCCACCTCCGACCGGACCGCGCTGGTCGCGCTGACGCGGACCACGGCATCTCAGGGTTGGACTACGATCGCCGATCTTTCACTCAGCAACCCGCTCAGCACGAACCTCGCCAGCCAGACGTCCGAGGGTCGAACGACCCTTGCCCTCGGCGCCGGCGATGCCGTACTCATTGTTGGTTGAACCCGTTCCGACGCTGGAGGCGAACCCATGCAGCACACTGCGACCGCACTTGATGACCTCATCGACGAGCAATTCGGACCACGGCTCGAGGCCGAGGGTTTCCAGCGCGTTCGCTCCCGTCGTTGGGTCCGAGCGACCAAGGCCCCGATCCGCGAAGTGGTTCACGTCGGTTCTGCCAAGCACGGTTCGCACTCGTCCCGTTGGGGACTGTCCTTCGACTTCGTGCCGCACGAGTCCGGCCTTCATCCGGCCTGGCACAACACGAACAGCACGGCGCTGCGAGATTTGCGCATCGACCCGATCGACTGGAGCGATGAGTCCCTGGCCCGCGTCTACCGCTTCTCCGGCGATGACCCCAGCGCCCGATCGGTTGCGTCCGCCGCACGGGCCACCGTCGAAACGGCGACCCAGTGGTTCGAGCGTGTCTCCGACGTGAAGTCGACGCTTCCACTCTTCGAGGAGGCCCGGCAGGACAGCGAGAGCCGGTTCGACTTCAACCACTACGCCCAACAGCGGCTCGCGCACGCCTTCGTGCTCGGCCACACCGGACAGACCTCCCGGGGCTTCGCCGAGCTGGCCATCTGGCTCGATGATGCGACGCGTTCGTTGCCGACCGCGTCCAAGGTCGAGTTCCACGATCTGCTCGCCAACATGTAACGCCGCAAGGGGCTCCTTGACCCCGTGTTGCGGGGCTCCCAGACTTGGAGAATGCCGGTGACCGCAAACCTCTGATGGGTCCCGGCTTCCTCATCATCGCGGCCGTCGCGGCAACCGTGGCGATCGTGCTTGGTGCCCTCGACCATCGGACGGCATCCGTTGCCACCCGCGTGGCCGTGGTTGCAGCTTGGGCCGCGGTGCTCGTGCTCGTGGCGGCGCTCATTCGCGTCGACACCTCGCTCGAACTCGTCGTCTCACATACGCGCCCCGGCCTGTCTGCGCCCCGAAGGGTGATGGGGCTCTGGGGCGGGAGCGAGGGTTCGCTGCTGTTCTTCGCCGCGGTCCTCGGTACTGCCCTTGCCAGCGTGGCACCAACGAGCCGCGCCGGCCGGATCGCCGCGCCGCTCGCCATCGCTCCCCTGCTCTGGGCGACGGTCACCGTCGCCTCCCCGTTCGAACGACTCGACGTTCCCGCCATTGCCGGCAGCGGCCTCAGCCCGATTCTCGAGCACTGGGCGATGTTGATCCACCCGCCGTTGCTGTACGGCGGGCTTGCGCTCGCACTGGTCCCTGCGCTGATGGACGCGGGCCCACGATCCGCTCGGGTCAGCCGCCTTGCGGTCGCGGTGCTGACCGCTGCGCTGGCGCTCGGTGGACGATGGGCGTACACCGAGCTCGGCTGGGGCGGTTGGTGGGCGTGGGACCCGGTCGAGAACGCCGCCCTCATCCCGTGGTTCCTGCTGATCGTCCATCTGCATGTTCCGCCGCACCACACGCTTCATCGATGGGCGGCCCTGCTCGTCTGGCCCGCGGTGTTCGCCGGTTCGGCGATGACCCGAACCTCGCTGCGAACCAGCGTCCACGCGTTCGCGAACGCTGACGACATCGGTTGGTTCCTCTGGCCGCTGACGGCAGCGGTGGCTGTCGGTTCCGCCCTGGTCGGCTCACGTCTCCCCCGCTCGACGCGTCTCTCTGTTCCACGACTCCTGCCGGTCACCATCGCCTTCTTCTGTGCGATCGTGGTCGCCCTCGGCACCTACCGGCCCTTCCTGCCGGGCGAAGCCACCGACGGGACGTTCTTCGCCCGCTACCTGTGGCCGGTGGCGATCGTCGCCATCGTGGGGCTCGGGCTGGCACCGGCGATGCGCGGCCGCAACCGGACCGATGGTTCCCGACCGATGCTCTTCGCGGCCATTGGCGCCATTCTCGGTCTCACCCTCGCGATGGCTGTGGGTCTCACCATCTGGTGGCAGATCGTCCATGCCGCCGCGCTCGGAGCCGGACTGGCCACACTTCCGTTCGCCCGTTCCCGGCGTCAGCACCTCGCCCATCTCGGCCTGTGGCTCGTGTTGGCCGGCGCGCTCGGCGGCACGGCATCCACGCAACAGACGTTCTCGCTCGACCAGGGTGAGGCTCGAGCGGTGGAGGGTCATCTGATCGAGAACGTCGACCTGTCCCTCGAGGGAGACAACCCGGCGGTCATCACGGCGACGGTTGTGGTCGACGGCCACCGGGAGCTTCGTCCGTCGTTGGCGATCCATCCCGAGCGGGCGCTTCGGCTTCCCGAGGTCGCCACCACGGGCCACCTGTTCGAGGACCTGCAGCTGATTCTGCGGAGCGCTGACGACGATGGGTCGATCCTGCTCACGGTCAATGTGGAGCCGCTCGCGAACTGGGTGTGGATCGGCGCGGCGCTGATCACCGCGGCCATGTTCGTACCCGGACGAGTGTCGACCCGAAAGCGAGCCGCGACGACGGCGGCCGTCTGACCAGCTCGTTCAGCGGCCTTCGTCGCGGTCCCGACGGGCCTTGAGGAGTTCGTTCACGGTCGCCGATGAGGGCGGCGGTGGCGGCGGCGGAACCGTCGGGGTCGACGTCGTTTGAGAACCCGGCTGCGGTGGCGGAGGTGTGCGGCGCGGTCGTTCGACCTTGGGAACACGTTCCCAACTGCGTTGCGGCCGTCCGGCCGGTTCCTCGGCGGGGGCGTCTTCCGCGTCGCCACCGCGCTGGCGCAGAATCCGTCGAGTGCGAGGCGTGTCGGTACGAGCGACGGGGCTTGCGGCCTCGGCCAAGGTCACCTGGCTGCGCCGCAGCCACAGACGGGAGAAGACGACTGCGGCGAGCCACGCAAGGGCGGCCGCAAGCAGGAACCAGTTCGCGAGGTCGATGGATCGACGGCCGGAAACGAGCTCGTCCGCATCGAAGGACTGGGCGGCCGTGATCGCACCTCGACCGCCGGACACCTCGCTGATGCGTTGCAGCAGCGTCTCATCCGCCGGGCCGGGCCGATACTCGGCGGCGTAGGAGACAGAGGCGATGGCGGAGCCGAGCGTCTGGCTGCCGGCCTCCGAGGTACCGGAGACGCCGACCGCGTAGGTGCCGGCACCGTCGGCGCTCACCTCGCCCTCGAAGATTCCCGGGGCGACCTCCCGCAGTCGGACGTCGGTCTGGTCCCCATCCGGTGTGCTGACGACCGCGTCCACCCGACCCTGGCCCGGTTCAGCCTCCGCCCGGATGCGCAGCGTGTCCCCATCGACACTCGTACGCACCGCGCCGGACGTCTGCACCGGGAAGGTGTCCCGGACGACGCTGCTCCAGAAGTCGACATAGCCGTCCCAGCCGGTCCAGAACTGCGACCAGCGAGGGCTCGCATCGCTGGTCCACGACGTTGCCCGACCGAGGCCCACCTGCCACGAGGCCAGCAGCGGATCCTCTTCCGGCCCGATGCGAAGCAGGGTTCGGCTCGTGTCCTTCGACGTCGTGGCCACGTACCCGAGGAGCGGCGGAGACTCGGACAGGGACTCGACGACCGGCGAGGAGTCGGTGATGATCGGCAGGAACTCGCCCTCGGTGATGAACTGCCGCGAGGCGAGGATCGACTCCTGCACGAGGATCTCCGGAATCCGGGTGAGGTCACGGCCGGGGTAGAAGCGACCGCCGCCGGCCTCGGCGATGGCAGCAAGTTCTCGGGCTGCGCCCTCGCCGGTCGCGACGACCGAGACCGTGATGCCGTCGGCCCGGATGTCGCCGGCCTGGATGCGCATTCGCTCGAGGTCGCCTTCGGAAGTGAAGCCGTCGGTGAACAGGATGATGTGTTTGAGCGATGCGTTGCTCTGCCGGAGCGCATCGGCGGCGGTCGGGAGTGTGCCGGACAGTTCGGTGTTTCCGGAGGGCACCGCCTGGGCGAGACCGGAGTCGATCACGTCGTCAGGTGGCAGTTGCTGGAGGTCGATGAGCCACCGTTCCTGCGTGTCCACCGCAAGGACGCCGATCTCGTCGTTCGCGTTGAGATTCGCGATGGCGCGGGCGGCCCCGGCACGGGCGATCTCGGTTTTGTTGACGCCGCCGGCATCGCCCATGGGCTGGTCGAAACCGTCGGCGCAGTGGCACTCACCCATCGACTCCGACGTGTCGAGCGCCATCACCTGGGCCACCTGCCGCAAGCGCTGCGGGTCGAGCACGTCACTGATCACCGGAAGCACCTGCTCGAGTTCGGAGTCCCGGTACGCCCCCATCCCGTAGGACTGCGGGCCGCCGATGGTGACGAGACCGCGACCCAGCCGTCGGGTGGCGGTGACGATCGACTGGATCTGGTCGTCCGACAGCTGGTCGACCGACACGTCGACGAGGACCACGGAGTCGTAGGCGATGAGCTGGTCCAGCGCCGGCAGCGACTCGGCGGCGATCACGTCGACGTCGAGGCCGGTCGATCGCAGCGCCACGTCGAGCGCGTCGCCTGCCTGGGACGTTCCCTCGACCAGCAGCACCTGAGCCGGACCGTCGATGTCGACCGTCGTGCGGGCAGTGTCGTTCTGTGGTCGGGCGTCGCCGGCCGTGTCCACGGTCGCCGAGTACGAGATGATCCCGGTGTCACCGGGATCATCGGTGAACGTGACCCGGTTCGTCCCGACCTCGAGAAGCACGTCCAGGCTGCCAACCGGTTCGCCGTTGCGTCGCAACGTGATCAGCGCCGGCTGCTGCGCAGTGGACTCGACGATGACCTCGATCGGCACCTGTGCACCCTCGTCGATCTGCGACGGAGCGGCCACGCCGACGACGGCCGCATCGGCACCCTCCGCCGGCTCGAGGAGGATGTAGTCGACCGGTATGTTCCGCTCACCCAGCACCGCAGCTTCCGCCTCGGCATCGCCGGTGGTGGCGCGTCCATCCGACACCACGACCACCCGACGCTTCGTGTCTTCGGGGAGCAGCGCGCCGGCGAGGCGAAGCCCGGCGGCAAGGTCGCTGCGATCGCCGTCGATCGTTGCGGCAGACAATCCGGTCGCCTGGTCGGCTGGCACCAGCAGTTGCTCGATTCGAGCGCCGTCCCCCGACACGACGATGCCGAGCCGGCCGTCATCGGGGGCGGCGATCGCCGCCTGTTGGGAGGCGTTGAGACCCACTGTGGCGCCGAGGCGGCCGACCGAATCGCTCCGGTCGAGCACGAACACCGTGGACACATCATCGCTGCGCAACGGGATCGAAGCTCCGAGGAGTGCGAGGACGATCAAGGCAACCGAGGCGATCCGCAGCACGGAGGCGGCACGCCACTGCCATCGCGGAACGCCACGGCGGCGTCGAGACTCGATCCACTCGAACAGTCCGATGCCGAGCGCGACCACAGCAACGAGCCAACGCCACGAACGCTCGGCCTGGGGCGGATCCTCGCCCGGTCGGAGCGGTCGTGGGTCCGTCGGCGCAACCGGCAGAGGGTCGACCTGGCTCTCTTCCGCACCAAGGGACACGGCCACGGTGCGGAGGGCGCCGTCGACCGGCTGCACGGTCCAGAAGCCCGGTCGGTCCGCCGTGAGTGCTCCAGCGCCGGCCGGACGAACCCGCTCGGTACCGTTCGGCGCGGTGATGATCGCCTCGCGTCCGGCCGGTGGCACGATCGGGTCGCCGACCTCCAGCGCCGGAGGAACCGTGACGGCACCGCTCAGCTCCTCCAGCATCCGCTGGCCGAGGACGGGGAACGCCAGCTCGATCGGAAGCGTCGAGTCGGTCACGTTGAATGCGAGGTAGAGAAACGGAACGCCGCCCCGCTGGCCTCGCAGCATCAGCGGTGCTCCCTCTGCGGCGACGAGTACCTCGGCCGTCGGCGAAGACACCTGCTGGGCGGCGACGATCCGAAGCCGGGAAAGGTCGAGGCCTGTCAGAAGCGGATCCGCCGACCGCACCAACGTCACCGCTGGGTTCTCCACCTCGCCGACAACTGACACACCGGCGGCGCCGCCGGTCGGTGCGATGGCGATGAACGGGCGTGTGATGTCCTCGGGCACCGGCACCCCGGAGAAGATGGAGACCTCGGGAGTGTCGACCGCCGGGTCGACGATCTCGACACCCGGGACGACATCGAGCAGCGTCGCAAAGAACGGGTCGAGTTCGCCGTGGACCGAGACGGCGAGATCACTCCGAGACCTGGTGACCGCGTACGCCGTGTTGTCGATGGCCAACAGATCGTCGCCGCCCAGACGTGCGATGACGCGCTCGCCGGCAGGCAACGGCACCCGGGTCACCGTCGGTGTTCCCGGCTCGATCTCGACATCGATCACGGCCCGAGTGACATCGTCGACATCGAAGCGCAAGGGCACGGCCACGGCGCCCCCGCCGGTCACTTCACTGACCACGGTCACGTCGAGCCCATCGGGGGTCCGTTCGACCTGCAACGAGGTGATCGCATGGTTGACGTCGGCCGAGCCGACCAGCCGGTGCGTCACGCCGGTCGGCAGCGCCGCCAACTCCGTGTCCGTGTGGGCGCCATCGGAGATCAACACGATCCCAAGTTGCGCATCGGGTGTTTCAAGGCCGTCGGCCAGCGCCATCGCCGCCCGAAGATCGGACGGCCCGTCGCTGAGGCGAACTGCACGAACGGCGCCGTCGAACGCTTCGCGATCCGTCGTTGCGCTCACCCGGACCCGCGGCGTCGGACCGGCGGTCACCAGCGAGACTCGGCCGCCCCGCGGCACCTCATCGAACAGCGCGATCGCTTCGGCCTGGGCGTCGGCGAGGCGATCGGGCGAGCCATCGACCGAACCCATCGAGGCCGACGTGTCCAGGACCACCACGGTGTGCTCGGCCAGTCCGGCCTCCTGACGAATCACCGGGTCGGCGAGGAGCAGAGCTCCCAGGACGACGAGGAGCAACTGCAGCAGGAGCAGCAGTGTTGGTGGAATCCGCTGCCACGGTGTGGCGGCGGTGGCCCCGACCGTCTGGTCCTCCCACAGCATCGAGGAGCTCACGGTCACCTCGGCCCGCCGCGGCTTCAGAAGGTGCAGGGCGATGACCGGGAGTGCAGCAAGAAGAAACCACAGGCCGGCCGGGGATGCGAAGGTCATGCGACGACCTCGGCTCGCCGCAGTCCGCCGAGAAGGACCTCGCGAAGGGGCGTTCGGCTGTCGACCACGAGGTACCCCGCGCCGAGGCGTCGGGTTGCGACCTCGACGGCCTCGAGCCACTCGTCCAGGCGTTCACGGTAGGAACGGATGTTGCCGGGGGTGAGGGTCATGGCGACGCGCTCGCCGGTCTCGACATCGACGAGGTCGACATCGCCCAGCTCCGGCGGGTCGAGCTCACCTTCACCGAGCACGTGCATCACCACGAGTTCGGCTCCTCGAGCCGGCAGTCGCTGCAGCGCCACATCCCAGTCCGGCTCCAGCAGATCGGAACACA
>CALBVR010000427.1 GCA_937969565.1 uncultured Acidimicrobiales bacterium
AACCGCCGCCCCAGGGCAGGTCTCAGCTCGAGGAGACTGGCACGCCGTCGCGTTCCGCCCAGCGCACTGAAGCGATGAGGCAGACGGCGAAGACCACAAACGCGAGGGCGAACGGTGTTGTGGTGTTCGTGACCTGGCTATCGACCATGGCTCCGAGGATGGCGCCCAGGAAGATTCGGGCGGCGCCCGTAAGCGAGGACGCGGTACCGGCGAGTTCACCCATCGGGACCAGGGCCTCGGTGTTCAGGTTGGGCATCAGGAACATGAACATCGCCAGCGAGATGCCGAGCAGGGGCATGAACAGCCAGAACTCGGGCCGGCCATCGGCGGTCATGCTGACGCCCAGCAGAATCAACGCCATGATCAGCACGGCCACGGACATGGTGTGGATGATTCGGATCGTCCCGAACCGTCCGACCACCCGTCCATTGATGATGGCGCCGACGCCGAAGAGGGTGGCCGTCGCTCCGAAGATGAACGGGAACTGCGGACCGCGATCGAACACCTCGTTGACGATGCGCTCGGAGCTTCCGAGGAACGACGCAAAGACCGCCTGCATGAACACCGTGGCCAGCGTGTAGCCGGCCGTGATCGGATGGGCGGCCACCGTGCGGAAGCCCGTTGCAAGCGACCGGAACTCGAGGTCGCGGCGATGGTTGGGGTCGAGGGTTTCCGGGAGACGCAAGCTCCACAAGGCAATCAAGGCCGACCAGACCACACAGAACCAGAAGATCGACTTCCACGAGAAGAGCGCGATCAGCCCGGCGCCGATGGACGGAGCGAAGACGGGCGCCATGACGAACACCGCCATGGTCTGCGAGATGGCCTTTGCCATCGCCGTGCCCTCGAACCGGTCGCGAATGATGGCGGTGGCCACCACACGGGCGGCGGCCGCTCCGACGCCCCAGATGAACCGGGCGGCCAGCAGCCAACCGAGCGATGGGGCGAAGGCCGATGCGGCGGCTCCCAGCGCGTAGACGCCGATGCCGAGATAGAGGATCGGCTTGCGGCCGAAGCGGTCGGCGAGCGGCCCCCAGACGAGTTGGGCCAGCGCCAATCCGAAGAAGAACGCCGTGATGACCTGAGAGACTTGCGTCGATTCATCGCTCAATCCGAATTCGTCTCGGATGTCATCGAAGGCGGGCAACAGCAGGTCGATGCCCAGTGCCATCAGGGCCATGATCGCCGAGAGAAGGGCGATGAATTCCTTGCTGCCGAGTCCGCCGTTTGCGGCGGATGGATCCGCAGGGACGCCGCGAGCGCCCCGCGTGATTGCCATTCCTGCACCCTAACCACGGCCGGGAGCGGGTCCTCTCAGACCGTTCTCAGAACGTCTCAGGTTGCTCTCAGCCGGGCTCCGTACGGTCGGTTCGCATGTCCACGGCCCCCACGTCCGTCGCAGCCGCGACCAGCAGCCTCCACAACCTGCGCACGTTTCGCCGCTTCGAAATCAAGTTCGTCGTCCCCGAATCGGTGGCCGCCGGATTCCGCGATTCGCTGCAGCCGTGGATGGAACCGGACGGCCACAGCCCGCTCGGCGGCTACGGGATCGAGAGCCTCTACTACGACAGTCCCGACCTTCGCTTCTACTGGGAGAAGATCGACGGCACGCTCTTCCGGCGAAAGATCCGCATCCGCCGCTACGTGACGCCGAACGTTCCCGCAACGACGGAGACACCCGTTTGGCTCGAGGTCAAACAACGCTTCGATCGGGTCACCCAAAAGCGGCGCGTGCCACTCCGGCTCGGCGACGCCGTCGCCTTCCTCGACCAGCGCATCCGCCCCACCGAAGCCGTCGACCCGGTCCTCGATGAGATCGACGTACTCGCCCGTGAGAGCGGCCTGGTCCCCACCATCGTCACCGGCTACCACCGCAGCGCGTTCGTGGGCACCGACGTCGAACCCGGTCTGCGCGTCAACTTCGATCACGACCTCTACGAACGCAGCACCGATCTTTCGATGACGACGACCGGCCCGGAGGGTCCCCTTCTTCCTCCGGGCTGGGTCGTCATCGAGATCAAGGTGAACGACCGCCTGCCCGGCTGGCTCAGCGACCTCATCGCCGAGCACGGTCTCACCGTCACCCGCATCTCGAAATACGTGCAGGCGATCGAGCGGGCCGCCCTTGCCCCGCAGAGCGTCTTCCACCACATCCCCGTCGCCTCACCCCAACCGACAACCGAAAGTGCGAGCCAATGATTGACGACCTCCTCAACTTTGAGGACCTCTCCGGGACCTACTCCGTCACCGACATCACCCTCTCCATGGTGCTGTCACTCGTGCTGACGGCCGTGATCGCCAAGGTGTACCAGAAGACGCACAAGGGGACGTCGTACACCCAGAGCTACGTGCACACGCTCATCCTCATGGGCATGCTCGTGTCGCTCGTCATGCTGATCGTCGGTTCCAACCTGGCGCGGGCGTTCTCGTTGGTCGGTGCGCTCTCGATCGTCCGCTTCCGAAACGCCGTGAAGGAAACCCGAGACGTCGGCTACATCTTCTTCGCCATGGCCGTCGGCATGGCCACCGGCACCCGCTTCTACGTGCTGGCCTGCGTGGCCACCGCCGTGATCAGCCTCGCCATGGTCATCCTCACCCGGTTCGATCTGTACAAGCACACGGCGACCACGCAACTCCTCAAGGTGCAGGTGCCGAGCGACATGGCGTTCGAG
>CALBVR010000428.1 GCA_937969565.1 uncultured Acidimicrobiales bacterium
GTCATCGCCGCCGTCCTCCTCGCAGCCGTCGTCGCCGCGCTCGTGATCGCCTGGATCGCCTCCCGGCACAAGCGCAAGGTCGAACGGCTCGGAACTCCGTCACGTACCGGGCGGACCGTCGTTCGACGGTCCACGCCCGAGCGCGCGAAGATCATCGACATGATGCCGCAGGAGTCGAACACCGACGCTGAAAACGGAGTCAGTCGGCCGCCCGTGCCGGAGACCCGGCCGAACAGCCTGCTCGATGCCCCGCCGTCGGCAAAAGCACCTGTGCTGGCCAACGGCGTTGCCGGCCACGGATTCGCCCTGCGCCAACCGGGCTTCTTCGATGACCCGATCGGACGACACGAGCAGCGGTACTGGGACGGCGCCCGGTGGACCGAGTACGTGAAGGAACAGGGTCAGCGGTTCATCGATCCGCTGTAGCGCGCGGTGATGGTGGCGTTATGCGGCGTCCAGATGGACGGGCTCGCTCGACGCATCCATGAACGGGTCATGGACGGCCAACAGCCGCGATGATTGCGCGACTGCGTTCTCGAGCGCATCGGCAACCAGCTCCTGGAGTTCCAGTCCGAGGCTCTTGAACGCCACGCCGATCCGCAGGCGTCCGCCCTCGATCGCCACCGTGTTTCGAACCTCGATGATGCCGGTGTAGTCGTCGATGATCACCCGGAAGCGCTTCTTCTCCCGAATGCGATCGTCCGCCATCATCACCATCGCTGCGCCGCCCTGCGACAGGTCGACGAGCACGGCGTCGGTGCGGTCGGGCTGACGAAAGAGGCCGTTGCCGAGTTCGATCATCATCGGAATCGCGAACGAGTATCTGGCCGTCTCTCGAACGGCCTCGGCGGCAGGTGGGGGCATCGGTTCCCGAGACATGCCGTTCAATCGGCGACTCGGGGTGATTTGTTTAATCCGACGGCCCGGGCCGTCCGTGCACGTCGATGGCCTCCGCCCGCTGTGCGGGGGTGGGATGGGCCATGCCGAGCACGAAGTCCCGGTCGTAGTTCGTGAAGAAGCGGTCGGCCTGCTTTGCGAACTCGCGGATCATCATGAAGTTGACCGAACCTCCCACGGCGGCACCCACGCCGAAGGGCAACAACTTGCCCACGGTTGCCGCGCCACGGCGGGTGCCCCACTTCTTGAGCACCTGGGTGACCAGCGTGGTGTTGATGCGCCGAAGCGCGTCGATGGTCGCCATCTGGCCGCCGCCGCCCACGATCGCGTCGTTGGCGATGTCGAGGGCACGGCCGTCGGACACGCGCAAACCCATGTCTCGGGCAAGCGTCGCGAATTCCTCGGCGGCGTCGTCACCGAAGGCCAGAACGGCGAGGACCCAGGCCCGCCGTTCCTCGGGGCCAGCGTCCGTGTGGCCATGGGCTGCGCCGATGGCCATGACCAGATCGGTGGTCTTGAGCGCCACCACCCCGAGTTCGGCCATCAGGGTGCTGACGGCCACGCCCGTGCCGACGCCGGGTGCGGCAGCCGTGGCGCCGGCAGCTGCGCCGAGGGCGGTCAGCCGCTTGCGGATCGGAGCGGCAAGCGCACGCGACTTCGCCCTGGCATCCCGACCGGGAGCAGCCTCAGCCTCGGCGATCGCCCGGTCCCAACGGGTCTCGACTGCCCGGTCCACCCCTTCGATGAGGGCTTTGCCCGCGGCATCGAGGACGGGTGTCGGCACCCGTTCAACGGCCTTCTTTTCCAGATACTTCTTCGCTATGCCCACTACGGCAGTCTCGCAGGTTTCGTTGGCGCATCGGTTCGGCGCCGGGTCCGACCCACCAAACGCCTGACGATCGTTGATATTCCGCACCTTCGCCCCGTCGTGTCACGAACGGGCTCTGCGCCTTAGGCTCGGAAGATGGCAGACCAAGCCACCTTTGCTGATGCGGCGATGCCGCTCATGGACCAGCTCTATTCGGCGGCGATGCGCATGACGCGCAACTCGGCTGATGCCGAGGACCTCGTACAGGAGACGTACCTCAAGGCGTACCGCGCGTACGACCGATTCGAGGAAGGTACGAACCTGAAGGCGTGGATGTATCGCATCCTCACCAACAGCTACATCAACCGCTACCGGGCGAAACAACGTCGCCCGGACGAGTCCGACATCGCCGACGTCGAGGACATGTACCTCTACCGAAGGCTCGGTGGCGAGAACTCGGAGCTCGGGTCGAGCGCCGAGGATGCGTTCCTCGAGTCGGTCACCGACACGCAGGTGAAAGCAGCGCTCGAGGCGATTCCCGACAACTTTCGGATGGCGGTTCTCCTCGCCGATGTCGAGGGTTTTGCGTACAAGGAGATCGCAGAAATCCTCGACGTGCCGATCGGAACGGTGATGAGTCGTATCCATCGGGGAAGAAAAGCGCTCGAGAAGCAGTTGCACGACTACGCAGGCGAGCGGAATCTCTTGCCTGACGTGGAAGAACCAGCAGATTCGAGCACCGACGGGGAGGTCGTTGTGCCATGAGCATGCAAAATGAACCCAGTGAGAACGACATCTTTGCGATGTCCGATCCCTTCTCCGGAGCCGCCGCCCAGGCGTTCTCCGGAGTGGACGCCTTTTCGCCCGGCGGGCCGATGCCGGTCTTTGCGGCAGCGGCCAGCGCGCCGGTCGAACTGCCGGACGCCGTTCATGCGTCCTGCCTCGATGTGCAGAACAGCATCCCGTTCTTCCTGGACGGCGAACTCACGCCCGTACAGCAGCAGGCCGTACAGAACCACGTCGACCTCTGTCCGCCCTGCCAGCGAGCACAGCTGTTCCAGTCACAGCTCCGCACGGTGGTCGCCGAAAAGGCGATCGACCCGATGCCGGAAGACGTTCGGGCTCGCATCACCCGAGCACTCGGCTTCGACTGACCGGCGGCTACACTCCACATCATGATCGCTGTCGTCTGGCATTTCTGGATCGCTCCCATCCTCGTGATCGGCGCGATTCTCACCATCGGAGCCATCGTGGCCGGCTATCTCGGCACGGTCACGGCCAAGCAGTACCCGCCGCGGAGCCAGCGGAAGAAGAAGTGAGCGAAGCGGGCGCCGTCGACTGGGACCTCGCGCGCACGATCGCCGCAAAGGTCAGTCGGAACGAGCCCGAACTCGAGGGTGAGGAACTCGCCCGGGTCGAGGCGGACTTCGCCGAGTTCACCGCGCTCGCCGAAGAACTCGTCGGCGCAGAGACCGGACTGCATTCGCTCGCGGGAGCAGCTCGGGGCCGGGTGGCCACCCGGGCCGACTGGGTCGACGCCAACATCCGATCGTTCCAGCGTCTGCTGAAGCCGCTGCTCGAACAGATGGACGACGGCAAGACCGGGCCCATGGCCTCGGTCGGTCGCAAAGCGGCCGGTGTCGAGGTCGGTGCCATGCTCGGCTGGATGTCGACGCGGGTGCTGGGCCAGTACGACCTGCTCGTCATCGAAGACGAGGAGCCCGAGAAACAGGACATCGTCTACTACGTCGGGGCCAACGTGGCGGCGCTCGAAAAGCGGTTCGCCTTCCCTGAGCGGGACTTCCGCCTGTGGCTGGCGCTGCACGAGGTCACCCATCGGGCCCAGTTCACCGGCGTCCCCTGGATGCGCGACCACTTTCTCAGCCTCGTCAATCTCACGATGGAAGACGTCGACCCGGACCCCAAGCGGTTCATCGACGGGCTCCAGCGGGTGGTCGAGGCTCGCCGGGCCGGCGAGGATCCGTTGGCCGACGGTGGACTCACCGGCGTGTTCGCCACCGAGAAACAGCGTGAGGCGCTGGAGAAGATCGGTGGACTCATGAGTCTGCTCGAAGGCCACGGTGACACGACCATGGATCGCGCCGGCATCGGCTACGTGCACAACGCTGAACGCTTCGGGCGCATCCTTCGCCAGCGTCGCCAGAACGCCTCGAAGTTCGTGCTGCTGCTCCAGAAGCTCGCCGGCATCGAGGCCAAGATGAAGCAGTACGCCCAGGGCGAGGCCTTCATCGAGTCTGTCGAAGAACACGGCGGACGCGAACTCATGGATCGCGTGTGGGAAGGGCCGACACTGCTGCCTGCACTCACAGAGATCAAGGAGCCGCAGCTCTGGATCGACCGGGTGGCAGCACCCGAGCCGGTCGTTGCCTGATCGCAGCGCCCTCGCCGACCTGCTCGGCGACCTCCTTGCGCTCACGACCTTTCCTGCATCGGGTACCCGGCTGCGGTGCGGCGTCTCAGGCGGGGCAGATTCGCTCGCGCTTCTCGCCCTCGGTGTGGCTGCCGGTTGCGAGGTGACCGCCGTGCATGTGGACCACGGGCAGCGTGAGGGTTCCGGCGAAGAAGTGGAACTCGTTGCGACCGCGGCTGCGCAGATCGGCGCGGTACTCGAGACCGCACGTGTCGAAGTGGAACCGGGCCCGAACCTCGAAGCCCGGCTGCGCGCCGCCCGCTACGCCGTCCTCGGTGCCACGGCGGCCACTGGCCACACCGCCGACGACCAGGCCGAGACGATGCTCATCAACCTCATGCGCGGCGCCGGACTGGTCGGCCTCGGAGCAATGCAGCCCGGACCGCGGCGCCCGATCCTGTCGCTGCGTCGCCAGGACACGCAAGCAGTGTGCGCTCGATTGGGATGGACGCCCTTCGTGGACCCGTCCAACAGCGACCCATCGTTCGTGCGCAATCGGGTCCGCCACGAACTGCGACCCCTCCTCGACGACATCGCCGGCCGCGATGTCACCCCGTTGCTGACTCGCTCCGCAGACCACATGCGATCGACGGCCGATGTCATCGATCGACTCGCCGACGACGTCGACCCCACCGACGCCCGGGTCATCGCGGCCCAGCCGGAGCCGGTCGCCGTCCGGGCGCTGCAACGATGGATCCGCGACGCACTCGGGGAACCACATCCGATCGACACCGCCAGCCTCCAACGCGTGCTCGCAGTCGCCCGCGGTGAGGTGCAGGCGACGGAGGTGACCGGGGGCATTCGTGTGTATCGCTCCCGGCAACGCCTCCACGCCGAGCAGATCGAGGCCGGACCGCCGAGCGATTGAGTTCGGGAACGGGTTCTCGCAGCGGCCGATGCAGCGGCTACCCTTCGAGGCGCATGGATCACGACCTGCCCAACGTCCCATCGACCGGCAAGGCCCCCGATGGGGAACTCGGCGGCATCCTCGTGACGGAGGAACAGATCGCCGTCCGAGTCCGAGAGCTCGGCGCGCAGATCACCGAGGACTACGCCGGCAAGAATCCCCTGCTCGTCGCCGTCCTGCGGGGCGCCTACGTGTTCATGGCCGACCTCGCCCGGGCGATCGACCTGCAGGTCGAGGTCGACTTCATGGCCGTCTCGTCCTATGGGAATTCGACCAACTCCTCCGGTGTCGTTCGGATACTGAAGGACCTCGATGAAGATCTCGAAGGGCGCCACGTCATCGTGGTGGAAGACATCATCGACAGCGGCCTGACCCTGTCCTACCTCCGGCGCAATCTGAAGAATCGCAGCGCTGCGTCGGTCGAAGTGTGTGCGCTTCTCGTGCGAGAGGGACGCCAGAAGGTCGACCAGGACCTTGCCTACGTCGGCTTTGAGCTGCCGCCGGATTTCGTGGTCGGCTACGGGCTCGACGTGTCCGGCAAGTACCGCAACCTCCCATTCATCGCGCAGTTCGTCGGATCTGCCTGAACACCTGCTGCGGGCGCTGGTGTCCGAAGCTGAACTGAAGAGTTTCTCGTGAAGAAGTTGTCCCGAAACTGGATCGTTCTGATCGGTGGTCTGGTGCTGGTCGCCGTCATCATCACCTCGGTGCTCACCGGCGAACCCGAGCCGACCGAACTCACCTTCTCAGAGCTCGAAGACCGCATCGCCGAAGGGGTGATCACGGAGGCCACGATCCTCGACCGGTCACACGAGGTCGAGGGCGTTCTCCAGAGCGGTGAACGATTCATCGCGAGCTTCCCAGCCGAGGCCACGGACGAACTGTTCGCCGAGCTCCGTGCAGCGGAGCCCGAGATCGCGCTCGACACGGATCGACAGCAGGAGAGCATCTGGGTGTCGCTGCTCTTCAGCCTCCTCCCGATTCTCCTGCTCGTCGGCATCTTCCTCTTCTTCATCAACTCGATGCAGGGAGGCGGCCGCGGTGTCATGCAGTTCGGCAAGGCCAAGGCGCGCAAGATGTCGAAGGACCAGCCGCAGGTCACGTTCGCCGATGTCGCCGGTGTCGATGAGGCGGTCGAGGAGCTGACCGAGATCCGGGACTTCCTGGCCGACCCGGAGCGCTTTCAGAAGATCGGCGCACGGATCCCCAAGGGCGTTCTGCTCTACGGTCCGCCCGGAACCGGGAAGACGCTCCTCGCCCGAGCCGTCGCCGGCGAGGCGGGCGTTCCCTTCTTCACCATTTCCGGGTCCGACTTCGTCGAGATGTTCGTCGGCGTTGGCGCCAGCCGTGTGCGCGACCTGTTCGAGCAGGCCAAGGCCGAAGCGCCCGCCATCATCTTCGTCGACGAGATCGACGCGGTGGGCCGGCATCGTGGTGCCGGCCTCGGCGGCGGACACGACGAGCGCGAACAGACGCTCAACCAGCTCCTCGTCGAGATGGACGGCTTCGACGTGGCGAGCGGGGTCATCCTCATCGCGGCCACGAACCGTCCCGACATCCTGGATCCGGCGCTGCTGCGGCCCGGCCGCTTCGACCGTCAGATCGTCGTCGATCGCCCCGACCTCGAGGGTCGACGCCGCATCGCCGAGGTGCACGCCAAGGGCAAGCCGCTCGACGACGATGTCTCCTCCGAAGTCATCGCCCGACGCACTCCCGGGTTCACGGGCGCTGACCTCTCGAACCTCTTGAACGAGGCTGCGCTGCTGGCTGCCCGGCGCGACAAGAGCAGCGTGTCGCAGCTCGAGATCGAAGACGCCATCGACCGGGTCATCGCCGGCCCCGAGCGCAAGACGCGTGCCATGTCCGACGAAGAGAAGGCGATCATCGCCTACCACGAAGCCGGACACGCCATCGTCGGACACGTCCTCCCGAACACCGACCCGATCCACAAGGTGTCGATCATCGCGCGGGGTCGCGCGCTGGGTTGGACGCTCGCGCTGCCGGAGCAGGACAAGTACCTCAAGTCCCAGTCTGAACTCACGGACGAAATGGCGATGCTGCTCGGGGGCCGGACCGCCGAGGAGATCATCTTTGGCGATCCGACCACCGGTGCCGCGAACGACATCGAACGGGTTGCCGACATCGCTCGGGCGATGGTCACCGAATACGGCATGAGCGATCAGCTCGGCCCGCAGAAGCTCGGCCACAAGGGCGGTGAGGTGTTCCTCGGCAAGGACATGAGCCACGAAGCCAACTACTCGGACGAGATCGCGGCGCTCATCGACCGCGAGGTCCGTGGGCTTGTCGATCGGGCGCACGACGAAGCCCGGGAAATTCTGACCATCCATCGATCGGTGCTCGATCGACTCGCCGACGCGCTGATCGAGCATGAGACACTCGACGGGAATGAACTGGGCGCAATTCTTGCTGGGGCTGGTGGCGGGTCACCCGACACGGTCGGGACAGCCACGGCTTCCGGGCCGGTGCTGGACACGCCACAACCCGCCGAGCAGATGCGCACCGAAGGAATGGACGGACCCACATGAGTGAAGCCGAAGACGTCGAGATGAGCCCGAAGGCGAACGAAGTCGACCACGCGAAGATCGAAGCTGCCGTTCGGGACATTCTCGAAGCGATCGGTGAAGACCCGGACCGCGACGGACTGCTCGACACGCCCGCCCGCGTGGCCCGAATGTACGCCGAGATCACCGGGGGTCTGCGCGAAGATCCCGTCGAGCACTTGTACAAGGTCTTCGATGTCGATCACGACGAGATGATCATGGTGCGCGACATCCCCATCTATTCGATGTGTGAACACCACCTCCTGCCGTTCTATGGCACCGCCCACGTCGCCTACATCCCGAAGTCCGGCGGCCGCATCACGGGTCTGTCGAAGATCGCCCGGCTGGTCGATGGCTATGCCCGCCGCCCGCAGGTGCAGGAACGGCTCACCCGCCAGGTTGCCGACGCGGTGCAGGAAGCCCTCGACCCCGCTGGCGTGCTCGTCGTTGTCTCCGCCGAGCACATGTGCATGTCGATGCGCGGCGTCCGCAAGCCGGGTTCGTCGACCATCACGTCAGCCGTCCACGGCACCTTCCGCGAGAACGTCTCCACTCGTCTGGAGGCGATGCGGTTCCTCGAAGGCCGCTGATGTCTGCGGCGCCACGGATTCCCGAGGTGCTCGACTCGCCCGGACCGCTGGTCATGGGCATCTTGAACACGACGCCGGACTCGTTCAGCGATGGTGGCAGCTGGACGACGGCGGATCGGGCCGTCGCCCACGCGGAACGGATGCTGATCGAGGGCGCCGACATCATCGATGTGGGCGGCGAAAGCAGCCGCCCCGGAGCCGCTCCCGTCAGCCTCACCGACGAACTCGACCGGGTCATCCCCGTCATCGAACGGCTGGCCGGGCGCTGCGTGCTGTCGATCGACACCGCCAAACCCGAGGTGGCGGACGCTGCGATCCGGGCCGGAGCCACGATCGTCAACGACATCACGGCCCGCTTGGAGGATGTGGCCGCCCACCATGGCGTCGGTTGGATCGCCATGCACATGCTCGGCGAACCGCGAACCATGCAAAACGACCCGACCTACGGCGATGTCGTCGCTGAGATCCGAACGGCGCTGGAAGACGCCGTGGCCCGCGGAAACCGGGCAGGAGTACCCAGAATGTGGGTGGATCCGGGAATTGGGTTCGGAAAGACCACAAAACACAACCTGAACCTGCTCCGGGACGTCGATTCTCTGACTACCATCGGCCACAGGATGGCTGTCGGAGTGAGCAGAAAACGATTCATCGGCGAACTGCATGCAGCGAGCGATGGAGTCGAGGAGGTCGACACGATCGATCGCCTCGAGGGTTCGGTGCAAGCTGCGGTCTGGTCGATGCGGGCGGGTGCCCACATCGTCAGAGTCCACGATGTCCGCCCGACCGCCCTGGCTGCACGCCTGTTCGCAGCCTGACCACACGATTCGACGAGAGAGACGACAAACATGGCAAGCAGTCAGCGCCTGAAGGGAAAATGGGCGCTCGGAATCGAGCCCCGGCACTTCACATGGGTGCTCCGTGATCGCCTTGCGGTCTGCGAGCGTCCCGGCGGCTACGGCGACGCGCATCGCCGCGTCCGCCGGCAAGAAGAGATCATCTGGGTACGCGTCAACGGTTTCGACCGGATCGTGTCCCTCATCCCGAACGCCGCCAACCTCCACAATTACGACGAAGAGGACGTGGCTTGGATCCACCGTCCGTTCCGTGGCCCCGAGGACGGCATCAAGAACCTGAGCAGCATCTACGCCGATCTGCACACGCTCACCACGCAGGGCTTCCGCCTTCTCATGCACCGCGAGGAACTCGGCGACCACGTCGCTGGACTCGTGGCCGGCTACCTCGTGTGGACCGGAATGGTGCCTGATGAGCCGAAGGCGATCGTCACCGTCGAGCAGTTGCTCTCGCGCCAGATGGGCCCGCTCGCACGCGAGATCGTGGCCGTTGCCGGTAGCGAGCCCCGGAACCGCATCGGCTGACGTGTCCGACCAGATAGAACTTCGTGGCCTGCGGGTCATGGCCTACTGCGGCATCCTCCCCGAGGAGGTCGAGCGGCGCCAGCCATTCGAGATCGACGTGGACGTCGAGTGCGATCTTCGCGCCGCAGGCCAGTCCGACGACCTGGACAACACCATCGACTACGGCGGCCTCGTCGCCGCGATCGAGGCGTTGGCCGTGAACAACCGATACGGCCTCCTCGAACGATTCGCCTCCGATGTCGCATCGGCCGTCCTCGAGCCGGATCTGGCGACCGCGGCCACGGTCACGGTTCGGAAACTGCGTCCGCCGGTTCCGCAGGATCTCGCCAGTTCCGGCGTCACGATCCGGAGAACGGCGTGACGCGTCGGGCCTTCCTCGGCCTCGGATCAAACATCGGCGATCGGGAAGGCCACCTTCGGCACGCGATCGATCGCATTCCGGATGTGGTTCGCGTCTCCGCCCTCTGGGAGACGCTTCCTGTCGGTGGGCCGGAGCAGGACAACTTCTTGAACTGTGTGGTCCAGCTCATGACCGACCGAACTGCCCGTCAGCTCCTCGCGGTGTGCCGCGAGCGGGAGGCCGATGCGGAGCGGATTCGGGTCGAGCGCTGGGGTCCGCGAACCCTCGATGTCGATGTGTTGTGGATCGACGGGGAGACCGTCGATGAGCATGATCTCGTCGTGCCGCACCCGCGGATGTTCGAGCGGGCCTTCGTTCTCACACCGCTTCGTGAGCTCGCCCCTGACGTGGTCCCCGACGACTACGTGGACGCGCCCTTGTCGGACGTCTGGCCGTACGCGCCGACGGAGGGATGAGTCCGACCTTTGCGCTGATCGGCCGCGGCCGGGCAGGAGGGTCGATCGCGCTGGCGTTGGAGGCGTTGGGCTGGCGGCTGACGCAGACGTTTGGCCGCGGCGATGACATCTCTGCGGCGGCTGCCGGAGTCGACGTCTGTGTGATCGCCACGCCGGATGCGGCAATCGCCGAAGTTGCGGCAGCGGTGCAGCCCGGCGATGGCGTGCTGCTGCATCTGTCGGGCGTGACCGGTCTCGATGTGTTGGCCGGACACCGGGCTGCGGCCCTGCACCCGCTCGTGGCACTGCCCGACGAGGATGCCGGCGCACTGGCACTTGCGACCGCCTGGTTTGCCGTCGGTGGAGACCCGATTGCGATCGAGATCGCGGAGTTGCTCAGCGGCAACTGGTTCGTGATCGCCGACTCGGATCGCACGCTCTACCACGCTGCTGCAGCGATGGCGTCGAATCATCTTGTTGCGTTGCTCGGGCAGGTCGAGCGGATCGCCGATTCGATCGATGTTCCGAGCGCTGCGTTCCTGCGGCTCGCCGCCGGAGCCATGGCGGATGTGGAGCGGATGGGCAGCGCCGCGGCCCTGACCGGTCCGGCTCGACGCGGCGACGAGGCAACGATCGAAGCGCATCGCCAGGCGCTGGCCGAGCGGCTGCCGGCCGAGCTCGCGGCCTACGACGCACTCCTCGTCGAGGCCCGCCGCCTCATCCCACCCGACGAACCAACCTGACCCCACGCTCCGCGCGCACCCCCTCACAGGTGGGGGCAGCCCCCACCTGTGAGCACTCGGCCACACAGGGTGAATGGTGCCAGGCCCCTTTCGGGGTCGAAGGTGCCAGGCACCATTGGCGGCGGCAGACTGGCGCGATGGAGATCATTCACACGGTGTCTGAGCTGCGGGAACGGCTCGACGTACACCGGGCCAACGGTGAAACCGTCGGGTTCGCCCCCACCATGGGCGCCCTCCACCACGGCCACCGCAGCCTCATGGCGGCTGCGGCCGAGCACAACGACGTCGCCGTCATGTCCATCTTCGTGAACCCGCTGCAGTTCGCCGCCGACGAGGACCTCGACACCTACCCGCGCATGGTCGAAGCCGACACCGCCATGGCCGAATCCGTCGGTGTCCGCTACGCCTTCGTCCCCTCCGTCAGTGAGATGTATCCCCGAGAGAACTGGACGACCGTGTCCCTCCGGGTCGTCACCGAGCCATGGGAAGGCGACAGCCGACCCACCCATTTCGCCGGTGTGGCGACCGTTGTGACCAAGCTCTTCAACATCGTTGGGCCATGCCGGGCCTACTTCGGGGAGAAGGACTTCCAACAGCTCGCCATGCTCCGCCGCATGGCCGCCGACCTCAACCAACCCGTCGACGTGATCGGCATGCCGACCATCCGCGAAGAAGACGGCCTCGCCATGTCGAGCCGCAACCTCCGACTCCTGCCGGAACATCGGGCCGAAGCCCACCTCGTTTCGGCCGCCTTGCGAGCGGGCATCGCCGCGATCGACGCCGGCGAACGAAACCCGGGTGCCGTCGAGTCCGTCATCCGAGCGCACCTGACCGAAGCCACGCATGCAGAGGACCCCGACTACGTCGCCGTTGTCGACGCATCGTCGCTCCTCGTCCCAGAACAGCTGAGCGGGGACGTGCGAGTCCTCATCGCCGTCCGGTTCGGGGACGTCCGGCTGATCGACAACATGGGCACCACGATCCCGGGAGAACCCACGTCATGAACCAGGACGACGAAGAGATCACCTTTGTCGAGCCCGTCTACGCACCATGGGACGGCCGGCGGGTTCCGGTCGTGCTGTTGAGCGGTTACCTCGGCGCAGGAAAGACCACCATCATCAACGAGATGCTCGGCCGAACGGACGTGCCGATCGCCGTTCTCGTCAACGACGTGGGCGCCATCAACATCGACGCCAAGCTCATTCAAAAGCAGGACGGTGACACCCTCGATCTGACCGGCGGGTGCGTCTGCTGCAGCCTCAAGAACGGATTCCTCGAGGCCTTCGATCAGCTGCGGGCGCGGCCGGAGCCGCCCGAGCTGGTGGTCGTTGAGCTGAGTGGCGTCGCCGACCCGCGTTCGGCCGTGTCGATGTGTTCCACGACCGGCTTTCACGCCGACGGCATCATCACCGTCATCGACCTCGAACAGTTTCCCGAGCAGTCCATCGCCGAGAACATCATGGGCGACTCGGTTCGCGCCCAGGTCGTGGCCAGCGACCTCTTCATTCTGAACAAACGCGACCTCGTCGATGCGGGGCGCGTCGACCATGTCGTCTCACGGCTCGGAGAGCTGGCGCCGGAGGTGCCCGCGGTCCTCGCGGACTCGGCGTTCTCCGCAGCCGGCCTGATCAATCTGGCCGCCCGTCGGCCGGTCCAGGAGCTCGATGCCGGCCTCACGTTGTTCGACCAACACACCACTCGCATCATTCCGATCCCCGGCGCCATGCGTCTTGCCGAGTTGCAGGAACTGGTCGACGGACTCGGCCCGGAGGTCGTCCGGGCCAAGGGCATCGTGCAGATCGAGACCGGTCAGATGATGCTCGTGCAGGTCGTTGGCCATCGACGAACGATCGAACCGCTGCCGATGGCCGAGCTGACCGATCCAACCGATCTGGTGGTCATCTCCGTCTGAAGTTACTGCGAGACGTCGATCGCCTCGGTCGTGTCCTCGAACCAGCTGACCGGCGAGGTGACCAGGGACTTGATTGCCCCGAAGGCGTCGCCGATCGGTTCGGTCACCGCCGGGATGACACCGGATCCGTCGTCCTCTTCAACAACCGTGGTGGGAGCCGTCGACGACGAGGTTGGAGCAGTGGAACTGCTCGACGCCGGCGTCGAGGTGGAGGTGGTGGACGTTGTCGTCGAGCTCGTCGTCGTGGACGACGTCGGAGACGCTTCTTCCTCGTCGTTCCCATCGTCGACCACAACCGGAGCGACCCGATCCTGCGTTCCCGGAGTGGCGGGGCGGATCAACGGGGCCGGCAGGTTGGGAAGCGCCGCAGCGTCGCCGACCTCGGGTACCCACGGAAGGGTGATGTCGATGGCATCGTCGTCTTCGGCCGGTGTGGCCTGCGTGTCGGTACCGGTGTCCGTCGTTCCCGCCGGTGATGCGCCGGCACCGTTCACGGTGACGATGGGAGCCTTGGGCCCTTCGGGGGTGTCGTCGACGTCTTCGGTTGGGAGCTGGCCCGTCGCCAAACCGCGGAGGAGATCGTCGAGAAGCTGCGCCTGCGGGGTCTTGGTGGGCACGGTCACCGTTGTGGAGATACCGGCGACTTCCGTAGCCGGCTCGTTCTTGCGGACTTCCTTGGCTCCGCCGTCGCCGGGTTCTTCCGTCTCGACGATGAGCGGCGCGCCGTTCTCGGCATCGCCATCACCGTCTGCGGGAAGTTCACCGATCTCGGAGGGAAGGTCGTCACTGATCACTGGACCACGTTCGGCCTGGTCGGTCGCAAAGCGCACACCGAGGAGCACCAGCAGAACCACGACGACGGCTCCGACGACCTGTCGCAGGGTGGCCAGGCCACGGCGCTGCAAGGCATTGATCGCCGGCACGGACTTGCCCGTGAGCGCGGCGGTTTCCTTCACCGAGTAGCCATCGATGAAGCGCAGCTCGAGAACTTCGGCCTGGTCCGGCTTCACCTGAGTGAGAAGGTCTGCGGCCATGAGGCCGTCGAACACGACGTTCTCGGCGGAGGGTGCCGCATTGTTGAGATCGAGATCGATCGGTTCGTCGACGAGGTCGATGGTCACCCGGCGTTCGCGGGTACGAAACTCGTTCTTCGCCTGGTTCCGGGCAATGGCGTAGAGAAAGGCGCGGAAAGCCGGGCCGCTGTCGATTCGTTCGCTGTCTCCCTTGCGGATTGCACGTTCGAGAGCGTCGTTGGCGGAGCTCTCCGGATCGTGAGCGCCGCGGCGTTCGAAGAAGGCGGTCAGTGGCCCGAAGTAGTCGTCGACCAAGTCTTGCGTGGCCGCCTCGCAGCCCTCCTGGGCATTGGCGAATTTCTGACCGAACTGGTCGAGAGATGGTGCGTGCATTCGTCCCCAAAAGTCATCGCATGTCGTGTGAAAACGAGTGTGGCTCTGCGGTTGTGGCCGTCGGAAGGGTCGTGCGACCCAGATCCCTCTCGGCGGGGCGTGATCATCCCGACGCGTGGGTCTGACGCCCCACCTGAAATGGGCCTCAGGTGCTGTTGCGCAGACACCGATCTTTTGTGGGTGAACGTATTTCGGAGACTTGGAGCGACTGGCGGCGTCGCAGTATTGATCGCGCTGGTGGTTGCCGCAGTCTCCGTGGGGGACCGTTCGGAAGACCCCGGCGCTGCGGCGCAACAGATCGTGCACGGCGCGCTCGTGCCGGACAGTCCGGAGCGGGACCACCCGATCGTCATCGGCACGAGCAACGATCAGCAGGTTCTTGCCGCAGAACAGGTGGGTCGAGCCATCGTCGTGGGTGGTTCGTTCACCCAGGTGGAGACCGTCGAGGGCGTCACGCTGGCTCAGCCCTACTTCGCTGCATGGAGCATCGACACCGGCGAGATGATCTGCCCCGGGCTCTTGCAGTTCGACGATGAGGTGCTCGCAATCGAGCCGGGTCCATCTGAGACCCAGCTGTGGGTGGGCGGTCGGTTCGACAAAGCCACCGGGGCGGACGGCAAGGTCCGTCCACGAAACAAGCTGGCCCTGATCGATCTTGCCGACTGCAGCGTCGACCGCATCTTTGCGGCGACGGGAGCCAACGCAAAGGTCGCCGACATCGTCCACGTGAATGGTCGACTGTTCGTCGGTGGCGACTTCACGAGCATCGGCGGCGTGGCCCGGTCCGTCCTCGCCGAACTCGATCCGGTGACGGCGACCGTCAACCCGTCGTTCTCGCTGCAGTTCAGCGGCGGCATGACATCGTCGAAGGTGCGCGGCATGGGGGCGAATCCCGAAGGGACGCGCCTCATCGTCGGCGGCCGATTCGGGTCGATCAGCGATGGCGTCACCACGGTGGCAAACAGCGCAACGACCGTGATCGACATCACCTCGGCCTCACCGCGCGTCACGGCACATTCGTGGACGCAACCACATGCCGAGTGGGGCAATCGT
Source organism: uncultured Acidimicrobiales bacterium (assembly GCA_937969565.1). Classification (GTDB taxonomy): domain Bacteria; phylum Actinomycetota; class Acidimicrobiia; order Acidimicrobiales; family SHLQ01; genus SHLQ01. Next base: position 15,480 of record CALBVR010000428.1, read on the forward strand.
CAGCTGGGTCAGAGCCTGCAAGACGTCTCCGTCTCCTCCGACGGCACCCTGATCGGGCTGGCGTTCGGCACGGCCACGGTTTCCGACTACGTGTACCTCGTGCCCGCCGTCGAGGCCCCCACGAGCCACCGCTGGCAGCACTACATGCGGGACTCGTCGTTCTCGATCGCGGTGTCCGACGCTGCCGTGTACGTTCAGGGCCACTTCTGCAAGATCGATGACGGACCAGGCGCGACCGAGGTCATGGAGAAACGTCTCGACTTCCGATGCACGGGCGATGGATTCGCGGGTGGAGCATTCCGCACCCAGATCGCCGCACTGTCACTCACCGACGGCACCCCGCTGGCGTGGAACCCCGGTGTCGACGCCTTCAATGGCGGCCGTGTCCTGACCGTGACGGAGCGGGGTCTGCTTGCCGGATTCGACGGCAACCGGGCAAACGGCATTCGCACCGGCTCGCTGGCCTTCTTCGACTTCGGGATCGGTGTGGAAGACACGCAAGACCCGAGCATGGTGATCGTCGACAGCATCGAAACGTCCGAGGTCGATCCGGGGCCGGTGGTCGTGCGTGGCTCGGCCACCGACGACTTGGGGATCGAGCGGTTCGACCTCGCGTACCGTCTCGACGGCAGCTGGCTGCAGCCCGACGGTTCGCTGGGAGCGGACTATGTCGAGTTCGCGGTCGCCGCGAACGACGGCATGTTCGAACATGACACGACACTCCCCGCCGGCGACTGGAAGGTGCAGGTGCGCGCTGTGGACCTCGCCGGCCGCACGTCGCCAGAGTGGACGGTGTCTGCGTTCACGACGGGTAGTGCTGCGCCACAACCAGAGTGTTCCCACGTCCGGGTGGGGACGACACGAGTGGTCACCTGGACGCCGATCGAGGGCGAGGACGATTTCCATCAGGTTCGAGTCGACGGCTCCTGGGTCGCCGACGTGCCGGTCGGAACGAACACGTGGACGCACGGCGCACCGGGCGAAGATTCGCAGTACGTCATTCGGAGCCGTGAAGCCGGTCTCACGACCGAGGTCGAATGTGAGGACCTCGGCGGCGACCCGGCTCCGGCTCCGGCCGGTTGCCGCGTCGACATTGCTGCCGATGGCTCGACGACCCTGACGTGGGATGCGATTCCCGGTGAGGATGACAGCTATCTGATTCGAGTCGACGGTGTGTACCGCGAATCCGTCGGCGTTGATGCCGAACGGAGCTGGTCGACCGACCCGGGTGACGGGACGACGTTCCTGGTGCGTAGCCGGGAGGGTGGCGTCAACACCGATCTGCTTTGTGAGTGACTCGGTGATCGCCGGCTGACCGGTTCAGAGCAGGTCGTCCTCGGGAACGAGGCCGAGGGCCGTCGCCACCTCGTGCAGCGTCGCGTGCCACAGTGCGAAGCGGCGGCGCACAGGGCGTATTGCGGTCCTCACGCTGGTCATGGGGGTGTCCTTTCCTGCCGAGTGAACCGGCCGGCGGTGGGTCCGGCCGATTCACTCTGCTGTTATAGGTACACACGGCCCCCGGCGAATGATCCTCGATTGCGAGGATGAGCCGAACGGCCCGGGCTCACCAGCGCATCGTGAACGAGGTTGTCAGTGTCTGGCCGGCCTCGAGGATCTCGGGAGCGCTGTTCACGCCGTTCGGCGGGCCGGTCTGGGGTTCCACACAGATCGCGTGGGCGGGCCCGTCATACACGACCCAGTGATCGGCGTCGGCCGAGAGTTCGAGGGTGAGGTCACCCCATCGCAGTACCGGTTCGGTCGCGAGCGCAGTGAAGCAGTCGTCCCACGGTCCGGGAGGCGGGGTGATCAGTTCGCCGTCGGGAATTCCGTCCGATCCCCGCCGGTACATCGACGATGGCGGCAACTCGAACTCGAGGTCACCCGCGGCAGTCGTCCGCTGGAACCATGGGTGCCATCCCACCTGCATTGGCTGACGTTGGTGAGCGAGAACGTCCATGGTGATGGTCAGACGGTTCTCGATCAGCTCGAATCGTTGGGTGGCCCGGCCGGTGAAGGGCCATGGCTCGGAGAAGTTCCATTCGATTGCCTGGTCGTCCAGGCGGCTCCATTCGCTCGTGAAGCCGTAGCCGTGGATCGCGTGTGGGTCGAGTGTGCGAGGAAGTGTGTGGGTCGCTCCGTCGAAGTCGAGCAACCCATCCTGGAGTCGTCCGGCGAACGGCACCATTGGATAGCAGCCCCAGTTGAGTGGGTTGGGATCGACGGCTTGGGGAACGATCAACTCGGCCTCCCCGATCGAGAGCGCGCTGATGCGTCCGCCCGCGACGAGATCCACGGTGAGGTGGGCATCGCCCGCGTTGAGTGTGAGGAGGTCGATCACGTCGTCTTCCGGATGTCGGGCGTCGGTCAGACGCAGGTTCGGTCGGTGGATGCCCCGCCGCTCCAGGTGCGGATCACCCACATGGAGCCCGCCGGCTCGTTGGTTCGGGTGAAGGTGGAGGTTCCAGCTCCGGGGCTGGCCACCCATCGGTCGTTCCGTCGAACGACGTGTGACCCGCCGTTGTCCGCCCAGGTGAGGGTGATCGTCGTCCCGTTCTGCGTGAGCGTGCAGCCGTCGGCGGGTGGCGGTGGCGGCGGCTCAGGATTGTTGTCATCGACGCAGTTGCGATCCGTGGCGACTCCATCGACCCGGGTACGAATCACGTACGTGGCTCCTGCCGGGGCGTTGTTGTCCGTGTAGGTGGCGACGTTCCGTCCGGGCGTGGCCAGCCACAAGCCGTTGCGGCGAACCACGTGACGGCCACCGTCGTCCTCCCAGGTCAGGGTGACCGCTGCCCCCGTTCTGGTGGCGACACAGTCGTCGCCGCCCGGAGGTGGTGGTGGCGGAGGGGGAGGAGGAGGCGCGACGTCGCCGGTGTCGAAGAAGGCGAAGCGGCCGATCGTCCGGCCGCCCCAACGATCGCCATCGCTGCCACCGAGCAGGCCCCGATCGGTCGTGACGAGCATGCGGACGCCGTTCAGCCCGTTGGCGGACGGGTCCCAGGCAAGTGCCTTCCCGGTCGCCGGGTCATGGGCTGCGATCTGGTCTCGGAAGACGGTCTGGGGAGCGAACCGTCCGGCGTTGCGGTCGGTTGCGCAACTGTGGTCCGTGCCCACCGGTCCGGGCCAGGGGTCGTCGGCGAGCGGACCCTCCACCCAACAGAAGTGGCCACCGGTGTAGACGGCGGCGTCGCTGACCGCCACGCCGTACACCGAATCGAAGTGGCGCGAGATCCACAGCGGTTGGACCAGGCCATTGCCCGCGGTCGGAAGCGCGATCACGGTGTCGCGGCTCGGCGGGATGTCGGCGCCCGCGTTTGCGAGCACGAAGAAGGAGCCGTCCGGTGAGATGTCTGCGTCGTGGAGCACGACCTGAATGTCGCTGGGGTAGATGTCTGTCCGCCAGCCACTGAGGGTCCCGCCTCCCGCCGTGAGGTCCACGATGGCGGCAGCCCGACGGACCTGGCCGGCGATGGTGGCGGCCCGATGGGCGATGACGAGCCGCTGGCCGTTCGGCGTGGCCATGAGCTCGCGGACGACCGGTCCCCCGTTCCCGAGGTCTCCACTCAGGTTCATGGTGAAGCCACTGTTGACGTTGCCGGTGTTCAGGTCGATCTCGGCGAGGCCGGCCTTGGCGAGTCCGTCGACCGTGGTGAAGTCGCCACCGACGAACAACCGGGATCCGGTTCGCGTCAATGCGGTCACTCGCGAGTTCGCGTTCGGGTTCCAACCGTGATCGACGGCGCCGGTGACCACGTTGATCCGAGCGAGCCGACCGTGGAACGTACCATCCACCTGGGAGAACGCGCCGGCGACGATCGCCCAGTCGCCTCCAGCGGCTTCGATGTCGTACACCGTGCCGGAGATCGACGGCACAGCCGAGCGGAGTGCCCCCGTGGTGGCATCGAAGGCGAGGAGGCCTGACCGGTTCTGGTTGGCACCGTTCACCCGGATGGTGGTGAAGGATCCGCCGACCACGATCGTGTTGCCGACCTGGGCTGCGCCGTGCAGACGGCCGTTGACCACCTGCGGCACGTCCGTCCGCGGTGTTTCGGGAACGGTGCCGCCGTGAATTCCATCGACCGATGCCGCTGCGATCCCGCCTCCGAGCGTGAGCATCAGCATTGCGACCACCAACATGACCAGGACCCGACCACCGCGCTGCATACCGGCAACCTAGTTGGCAGCTCCGTTCGGGGCCGCGATTTCAGCGGACCCAACCCGGTCGAGGGTCGGGTCCGCGAATCCGATCAACCGCAGGGTGTGTCGATGCGTCCCTGCCCGGTGTGGGTGCGAAGTTCGTAGGTGGCACCGTTCGGAGCGTTGCGATCGACGAAGCTGTCGACCCCGCGGCCGAGCGTTGCCAGCCACTTGCCATCGCGGCGGATCACATGTCGTCCGCCGTCGTCAGTCCACTCCAGGCGGACCGTATTGCCATCGCGGTTCACGGCGCAGTCCGGCGTGTTGCCGTCGCCCTCTGCACAGGTTCGGGTCGTGACACCACCGCCGCGAATGACGTAGGTGGCGCCGGCGGGAGCATTCCGATCGACGTAGCTCGTGGTTCCGTTCGTGAGTGTGGTGAGCCAGGAACCGTTTCGACGGACGACCGGGGTTCGTCCGTCGTCGCTCCAACTGAGTGTGACGGTGTCACCGGTGCGAGTCGCCGTGCAGCCGTCGCCCACGGGAGTGGGGACCGCTGGCGGTGCCGGGTCGGCTCCGCCACCGTCGCCGTCGTTGCCGCCGCCACCGCCGCCGGCGACGATGTCTGCCCGATAGAAGTTGTCGTTGGCGAGGCGGGTCGCTGCACTCAGCGCAGAGCTGCTCGAGTCGAGCCACCAGTCGCACTTGTCGTTGCCGTTGGGGCTGTCGTCGTAGTGGAAGTAGAGGATCGCGGCGAACCGGTCCTTGTATTCACCCTTCTTGAACAGGGCACGAGTCTCGTCGAGCCATTGCGCCTTCTGACCGTTGTTGCCCTCGGGCGTGCCGAACTCGGCGAGAATCAGTTGCTTGGACGGGTGCTGGCGAGCGAACCGCATGAATGGCTCGAGACCCTCCTCGAGGGTGTCCCAACTGTCGTTGTTGTCTCGGCAGGTGGCCCAGTTGTATTCCTGGACGGAGATGTAGTCGACGACGTCGTCGCCCGGGTACCACTTCTCCGCGATGCGGCGATCGTCCGGGCGAATGTCGCCGACCTCGAACGCCCAGGACGTCATGATCCAGGCGAAGCGCACATTGTCGACACCCTGCTGTTCGAACACGTCGTGCAGCTTGCGGAAGGCGGCCTGGTAGTCGGAGCTCGTGCCGAAGCCGAGGTTCTTCTTGTGTTCAGGTTCGTGATGGAAGCCGAGGACGACGGTGTCGCCGTACCGCTTCACGCCGCTGGCGAGGGCCAACATCTCATCGTGGATCTTGGATCCGGGCTGGGCGTTCGCGATGTCGCGCCATCGGACTTCCTGGCCGTTGCCTCGCTGGGGCTTGATGGACGCCATGAGCTGACGGTCGCCATCCCGGATCCAGCGATGGAACTTCTTGTCTTCGCCGATGGCGTCGTCCCACTTGCTGAAGGTGCGAACCATCGGGAGGGTGGTGCCGAGTTGCCGCTCGAGCTTCTCGATCGCCGTCGTGTTGGTGAGTCCGTCCACCGGGGCGGCGTATGCCCCGAATGCGACTCCGTTGTCGAGTGCTTCCGCTTCGCCGACGAGCCCTGTTGTCAGAGTGCCTGCGACCATCAGGAGTGCGAGCACGCACCCCGTCACCAGTGTCTTCATGTGTGTACCTCCCACACCGCGCCGGACCACACACTAGGTGGCCGTAACGAAAATGCAACATCATGTCGAGTGGGTTACAGCGATGTAGTTTGCGGCCAGTCGCGCCTGCCGTCGTCTCGCCGCAACCAACACCACACTCCGCGGTCAGTCCACTACACGTGGGGGCAGCCCCCACGTGTGAGGGAGTGCGTGCGGAGGGTGCTGATGGCGGAGGGTGTGCAGGTCAGGAAGTAGCGTGGAGACGTGTCCCGGTACCTTGATCCTCCCCTGCACGAGGTGCGCTCCGTCGTCACGCGTGCGCTCGCAGAAGACCTGACGCCACTGGGCGACCTCACCGCCACCCTCCTGCCCGATGGCGTGACCGCAACAGCGTCCTACGTCGCACGCGACGCCGGAGCGATCGCCGGCACCGCCTGTGCGAAGGAGACCTTCCGACAGGTTGACGCCGACCTCGTGGTCGACTGGCAGGTCGCCGACGGGACGGTGGTGGAACCGATGACGACCATCGCCACCGTTCGCGGATCGCTCGAGTCCATCCTCATCGCGGAGCGGACCTCCCTGAACTTCCTCATGTATCTGAGCGGCATCGCCACCAACACCCGCCGATACGTCGACGCCGCCGACGGCGGTGCCCAGGTGTGGGACACCCGCAAGACGACTCCGGGACTTCGGTCCCTCGAGAAGGCGGCCGTGCGCTCCGGCGGCGCCCGCAACCATCGCGGCAACCTGAGCGACTGGATCATGCTGAAGGACAACCACCTCATGGGCCTCCCGATCGCTGACGGCGTCGCCTTGTCCCGAGAGCGGTGGCCGGGCCGAACCGTGCACGTCGAAGCCGACCGGCTCGAACAGGTCGAAGCGGCGGTCGAAGCGGGCGCCGACGCGATCCTGCTCGACAACATGGACGTCGACACGCTGCGAGCAGCGGTGGCGCGGGTCGATGAACTCGTCGGCGAGGGGCGTCGCCCACTCCTCGAAGCGAGCGGTGGCATCGACCTCACGACGATCGGACCGATCAGCCACACGGGCGTCGACATGATCTCGACGTCCAAGCTCTCCTTCGGGGCACCGACACTCGACATCGGACTCGACATCACCCCCGACCAGGTCTCCACCTGATGGCGGACAGCCACCTCCTCACCATCGACGTCGGCAACAGTCAGACCACGTTCGGCCTGTACGACCTCGACGCAGGAGGAGTGACCGCAGACGACGGTCTCGTCGATCATTGGAAGGTCGCCACGCAACTCGGGCGAACCGACGACGAACTCGCCGGACTCGTCGGGAGCTTCTTCCGATTGGCTCGGGTCGACCTTGATGACCTCGGCGGAGTCGCCGTGTGCTCAGCGGTGCCCCGGTTCCTGACCACCATCACCGGCATGGTCGAACGGTTCACGGAGCTCGCGCCGATCGTGATCGGGCCCGGCGTCAAGACCGGGATGCCCATCCGATACGACAACCCCCGCGAGGCTGGAGCGGACCGGATCGCCAACGCCGTCGCCGCCTACGAGCTCTTCGGTGGACCGGTGATCGTGGTGGATCTCGGTACGGCGACCAACTTCGACATCGTGTCGGACCGGGGCGAATTTCTCGGCGGCGCGATCCAGCCGGGCCTCGAGATCTCCCTCGACGCCCTCACCCGCAGCGCCGCCGCGCTCGCCGACGTCGAACTTCGGGTGCCGAGAAGTGTGATCGGGACGTCGACCGTCGAAGGCCTCCAATCCGGGGCGATGTACGGCTACGCCGCTTCGATCGACGGCATGGTCACCCGATTCCGTGAAGAACTCGGCCAGGAGGCGACGGTCGTGGCCACCGGAGGGCTGGCCACACTGATCTCGCCGGTAGCGTCAAGCATCGAGCACGTGGAGCCCCATCTGGCGCTGCACGGACTGCGCATCATCCACTCGAGGAACACCTGAACCCATGACCGAAGAATCGACCGAAGCCGCGGAGACCACCGAGGCGCGCACGTTCGACATTCCGTATCGCTTCGAGGTCGACGCGACCACCGCTGCGCTCCACGCCGAGCACGACGGTCTCGAGGACGGCGAAGAGACCGGAACGACGGCCACCGTCGCCGGTCGTCTGATGTTGAAGCGGGATCAGGGCAAGATCGTCTTCGGTGTGGTGCAGGACGGCACCGGCCGCATCCAGATCTTTGCGCCGGCCAAGACCACTCCCGACTTCGAAGCGTTCACCAAGCTGAGTCTCGGCGACTGGATCGGTGTCACCGGTGAGGTCATCAAAACGCGTCGCGGTGAGTTGTCGATCCGTCCGAGCGCCTGGACCGTGTTGGCGCCGACGCGGCGTCCGTTCCCGGACAAGTGGCATGGCATCACCGACCCCGACACCCGCTACCGCCAGCGCTATGTGGATCTCTGGGTTTCCGAGGAGTCCAACGCGGCCCTGCGAGCTCGCAGCCGCATCATGTCGTTGACCCGGCGTTGGTTGGAGGATCGGGACTTCATGGAGGTCGAAACGCCGATCTTCCACAGCATCGCCAGCGGTGCCATGGCCCGACCGTTCACGACGCATCACAACGCGCTCGACATCGATCTCTTTCTTCGAATCGCGCCGGAGCTCTATCTGAAGCGCCTGACCGTCGGTGGCTTCGAGCGCGTCTTCGAGATCGGACGAGTGTTCCGCAACGAAGGCATCAGCACTCGACACAACCCCGAGTTCACGATGCTCGAGCTGTATTGGGCCTACGCGGACTATCACGACGTGATGGAGCTCGTCGAGCAGCTCGTGTCGCACCTGGCGATGGAGATCTGCGGTACGACGACCATCGAGTACGACGATCGCGAGCTCGATCTCGCCGCACCGTGGAAGCGGGCGTCGATGACGGATCTGATCGCCGAACACACCGGCCTCGATCTGTCGGTCGACATGGACCGCGATGTGCTGGCCGACATCGCTCGTGAGCAGGGCGTCGAGGTGAAGGACCACTACGGCCCCGGCAAGCTCATCCTCGAGATCTACGAGAAGACCACCGAGTCGCAGTTGTGGGGACCGGTCTTCGTGACCGACTACCCGAAGGAGGTCTCGCCGCTGTCGCGTGACCATCGCAGCGAGCCGGGGTTGACCGAGCGCTTCGAAGCGATCGTGGCCGGCCGCGAGCTCTGCAACGCCTTCTCCGAACTCATCGATCCGGACGAACAGCTGGAACGCTTTGAGGGCCAGGAGGCCGACCGCGCTGCCGGCGATGCCGAGGCGATGGGCATGGATCTCGACTACATCCGGGCGCTCGAATACGGTCTTCCGCCGACCGGTGGCCTGGGTATTGGCATGGACCGGTTGGTGATGCTGCTCACCGGCAGCACGACCATTCGCGACGTCGTGCTGTTCCCGACCCTGCGGGCGGAGCAGGTGCACCACGCCGACGACGCGGCGCCGGAAGAGAACGCCGAAGGATCGCAGACTGCGTGAGCTCTGACCATGAGGTCGCGGCGGCGCTGGCGGGCGAGGCCGCCGAACGGTTGCTCGAGTTGCAGGAGCGCGCCGTGCAGACCCGCACCACCGGGTGGCAGCTCGAGTACACGGGCGACGAGGTGGCCCACGATCTGCTGATGGGTCGACTCGGGCACGAACGCCCCGACGACCCGGTGCTGTCCGAGGAGGGGACGGATCGGCGAAGCGAACGGGTCGATGCGAGTCGGGCGTGGATCGTGGATCCGCTCGACGGTTCCGCCGGCTTCGGTGCCGGTTCGGTCGAATGGGCCGTCCACGTCGCACTGACGACGGACGGCGCGCCGACGGCGGCGGCGATTGGCGTACCCGGTCTTGGTGGAGTGTTCTCGACCGGCGACGTGGCTGCGCCGACCGAGTCTCCAGACCGACGCCCGATCGTGGTGACCGGCCGGAGCAAGGCCTGGTCGGTCGGTCGACATCTTGCTGAGGTGCTCGATGCCGATCTTGCCAGTTGCGGTTCCTCCGGTTTCAAGACCGCACTGGTGCTTGCTGGACATGCCGATGTGTACGTGCATCCGTCACCGTTGTACGAGTGGGACGTGTGCGCTCCGGCCGCCGTGGCCGCAGCGCATGGCCTAGCGGTCTGTGATCCCGCCGGAGCGGAACTGCGCTACAACTCGTTCGATCCCGTCGTTCCTGGTCTGGTGGTCGCTCGGCCGGAGTTCCTCGAACGGACACTCGCCGCGTTGCGCTGATCCATCGACCTCCGACCGTTGTCGTCCGTGGGATCGATGCCACGCAGCGCAGTCGACGGGTGATTCATCCGGTATCGCCCTCCCGGGGAGCGGTTCGGCGTACACTTCCAGAGCGGTCGGAGTCACGCATTGCGTGATTTGGGGCACCCGTCGGTGGACAGAAAGCCCTTCGCCATGCCCGCACAGCCTCTCAAATTCCCACGCATCGTGACGATGCAGGATTCCATGTTCACGCAGCAAGAGGTCTACACTCAGACCCAAATGGCTGCAGAGCTGCCCACTCGCGCAACCCGGACGCCGCTGGCGCTCGGGGATGCGTTTCTTGCTCTGTTGGTCGTGGTGGCGGGGACTGCGGCGACAGAGGGCACCTCAGGCTTTGACGCGCCCACGCTGGTGCTGGGAATCGGCGGTGCGATCGCGCTCGTCACGGCGTTGTGGTGGCAGAACGCCTACGTCATCACCCGGTCCATTCGCTGGAACGGCGACGGCTCCCTGCTCGCTCGCTCCATCGCGCTGGTTTCCGTGGGGATGATCGTGGCCGGATGGCTCTTCGAACTCACCCACGGTCGGTTGTGGCAGGTCGTCCTCACCCTCGGCTGGCTCGTGGCAATGTTCGCGCTGCGGTTCGTGCTGTCCCGTCGAGCCGAGCAACACACGACCCCGGTCAAGGTCATCATCGCCGGCAACACTCTGGATGCACTCGCCGTGCGGCTCGCCCTGCGGTCCGATCCGCGCACGTCCTACGACGTTCAGGGCTTCGTCATGGATCGCCTTGACGATGATGTGCCGCACCTCGTCACTCAGCTCGCCCTCGGATCGATCGACCACCTGCCGCACGTGGTGCGCAAGACCGGGGCCGAGCTGGTCGTCGTCTGCCTCGGTGCGATGGACGCAGAACGGTTCGCCCCGATGGTCCGTGAACTCAACGTCGACGGCGTCGACGTTGCCCTCAGCACCGGCCTCGGCAAGGTTGCGTTGCGCCGCGTGAACCTCGGACATGTTTCCGGCCGACCGCTCGTCCGCATCACTCCCGCCCCGCTCGGCGGGTGGCACATGGCGACGAAGCGTCTGTTCGACATTGTCGGTTCGGCCGTCCTGATCGCGCTGACCGCACCGATCATGGTGCTGACCGCCGTGGCCATCCGGATCGAAGACGGCGGCAAGGCGATATTTCGTCAAACCCGCGTAGGAAAATCCGGCGTGCCGTTCACGATCTACAAGTTCCGGACGATGGTCGAGAATGCCGAAGACCTGCAGATCGACCTCACCAACGACCACGACGGTCCGGTTTTCAAGATGCGGGGCGATCCACGTATCACGAGGATCGGCCGGCTCCTGCGCAAGACGTCGATGGACGAACTTCCGCAGCTCTTCAACATCTTCAACGGGGACATGAGCCTCGTTGGGCCCCGGCCGCTGCCGGTGCACGAGGTGGAGGCGGCTCCTGCGAGCTTCCTCGACCGTCAGGCGGTGAAACCCGGCCTGACCGGCCGTTGGCAGGTGTCGGGTCGTTCCGACACCGGCTTTGCCGAGCTCGATGAGTTGGACCGCTGGTACGTGGACAACTGGTCGCTCGGACAGGATCTCGAGATCCTGGCTCGGACCGTCCCCGCCGTGCTGCTCGCACGCGGCGCGCGCTGACGCAGATTCGGAGCCCACCGTGACTGCACAGCCCACACCTCCCACCTTTTCCGTTCGCCACCCCGAAGCACAGGGCGAGATCGGACCCGGCCTTCGCCTCGTTCAGGGCGAAGCCAACCGGCGCCACGCCCGCAACCTTGCTCGAGTCGCCGTCGACGTCGCCCTGATGGTGCTCATCATGGTGCTCACCACCGTCCGCTTCTGGGGTGCCGATCACCTGACGACGAGCGAGGCGTTTCGGCTCGGTCTCGTCGTGTCGCCGTTCATTCTCGGCCAGATGGGTTGGATCGGTCTCTACGACCGGGTCCAGAGCCGTCGTTGGCCGGCCGCCGTGCTCGTCGTTGGCCGCGCCGTCCTGACCGGCGCCGTCCTGTTCGCCCTTGCGGCGTTCTTCGCCGAGACCGGCGACGGCGCTCGCAACTGGATCCTCATCGTGACGTCCCTGTGGTTTCTGACGCTCTCGTTGCATCACGGGCTCCGGGCCCGCAGCGGCGCCGGAACGGTCCACAGCCGGGTAATCGTGGCCGGGAGCCCGCGGGAGGCGGTCGCCATGCGGGCCACGTTGCGCTCCGACCGACGCCACGACTACGACGTGGTCGGTTTCGTGATCGATCGGCTCGATGATGACGTTCCGCAGATCGTGGCCGACATGGCGCTGGGAGCCATCGACGACCTTCCGCATCTGGTCGACCGGTACGAGGTCGACCAGGTCATGTTCTGCATGGACGGTTTGAACGGAACGAAGTTCGCACCGATCGCCCGGGCCGTGAACGCGAAGGGAATCGCCGTATCGCTGACCGGCCTCGGCAACGTCGCCGTTCGCCGTGTCGGCCTCACGCATGTCCAGGGGCAACCGGTGGTTTCCATCGCACCCGCCGTTCGGGTCGGTTGGCGCATGTGGATCAAGCGCGGAGTCGACATCGTCGTGGCCGCAATGCTGCTCACACTGTTCTCGCCGCTGCTGCTGACCGTCGCGGCATCGATCCGCATCGTGGACGGACACTCACCGATCTTCAAACAGCAGCGTTTGGGCAAGGGCGGTGTGCCGTTCGGGATCTACAAGTTCCGCAGCATGGTGGTTGGCGCCGAGAAGCTCACCGTCGACCTCACCAACGACCACGACGGTCCGGTCTTCAAGATGAAGGGTGATCCCCGCATCACGAAGATCGGTGGCTTCATTCGCAAGACGTCGATCGACGAGCTGCCGCAGCTGTGGAACGTGCTTCGGGGCGAAATGAGTCTCGTCGGCCCGCGGCCGCTGCTCCAGCATGAGGTGGAGGCGGCGCCGGCGAGTTTCCGTGACCGCGAAGCCGTCATGCCGGGCATGACGGGTCAGTGGCAGGTCTCGGGTCGATCGGACACGGACTTCGACCAGCTCGATGAGTTGGACCGCTGGTACGTGGACAACTGGTCGCTCAGCAACGACCTCGGCATTCTCGCAAAGACCGTTCCCGCCGTGCTGTTGCAGCGTGGCGCCCGCTGATCATCGGTTGACGACGCTCAGCCGATTCCGGCAACGAGCGTGCCGACGCGTTGGCGTCGGCCGTCTGCATCCAGTTCATTGATCGTGAACACGGCTCGGAGCGGGTCCCCGTGCTCGCTGAGGTCGATCGGCCCGGAGCGGCCGTCGTAGTCGATGTCCACCCCATCGCGAATGAGCTCCCGACACTCGACGAAGGTGGTGCATTTGGTGCCACCGGCCGTGATCTCCTGAAGCCATCCGCCGATGTCGGTTCCCGTGTCGGAGCCTGCGGCTTCTGCTGCCAGGGCCACGACGATTGTGGTGTCGTAGGCGGTGAGTGCCTGACCCCAGAAGCGCAGCAGCGGCTCTTCGGCCTTGAGCAGGGCCACGAAGTCCGGGTCGTCGACCTCAGGCTCGTAGCCGCTGAAGGCGCCCTTGAGCCCCGCCAGTGAGCCTTCATCCTCGAAGCGGCGGGCGAGCAGGTTCGTGACGCTGCTCGCGTCCGCGTAGTAGTGGGTGGTGTCCATCGTCATTCCGGCGGCGAACAGGTCGCGGAGGATTGCTTCCACCTGGTCGTCGAAGCCGAACACCGCGACCGCGTCGGGCCGGGCAGCAATCACGTCGCTGAGGAGGTTGGCTCGAAGTTGTTCGTCGAGCACGCGGCTGATGTCGTAGTCCACCTGCGCGACTGCCGTTCCGCCAAGGCCCTCGAACGTGGTTGCGGTCTGGTCCAACATCTCGTTGCGGAAGATGGCGCTGTCCGAGATCACGGCAGCCGTGCGATGTCCGTCGTCGAACATCAGCTGGCCGATCGCGGCGCCTTCCAGGACGTTGTGACTCGCGAACCCGAACCACCAGTCCGAGTCCCAGGAGGCATGTTCATGTGGTGCTGTCGGCTGGATCGAGAGCAAGGGCACCGAGGTCAATTCGGCCAGCTGGATGATCTCGAGCGATTCGCCGGACACCGACATGATGACATCGGCGCCTGCGCCTCGGAGGTCTTGGAACCGGCCGAAGAGTCCTTCGCGTTCGCTTCTCGTGTCGGCCTCTTCGTATTCGACTGGTTCACCGAGGACGCCGCCGGCAGCGTTGATTTCGTCGACGGCGACGCGTATCGCGGTGGCGGGCGCAGGACCGGTGAATTCGGAGGTTCCGGTGAAGGGAAGCGCCGCGCCGATGCGGAGGATCCCATCGGGAGGAGCGGGATCGGCCCCACCCGCAAGGGCCGCGGGCGCCACGGTCGTGGCCGGCGCTGCCGTCGTCGTCGGTGGGATCGTGGTGGTGGTCTCGGCGACGGTCGTCGTGGACGCCGGTGCCGTCGTGGTTTCGGCGGCCGGTTCGTTGTCTCCGCCCGAGTCGTCGACTGGCTCGCCGGCCACGGCCAGGACCTCGGTCGTCTGTTCATCGTCGCCACCGCCCGATCCGAGCACGAAGGCGAGACCGCCGAGAAGGACCACGGAAGCCGCCACGGCGATCCCGACGAGTCCGCGTCGGCCCGCCGGCTTCGCTGACGGCGCGGTGATGATGTCCGCGGGCTTCGTGGCGGTCGGGCGCTGGGACGGTGGAAGGCGGTCGGTCGTGGGCCCGCCCGGTTCGTTTGCCCGGCGGAGTTCCTCACTCATGACGTCAGGGCGAGCCACGGTCGAGTCCGGGTCGGCCACAACCGTGTGCAACTGCTCGACGAACGCGGTTGCGCTCGGCGTGCGTTCGCTCGGTTCCTTGGCCATCGATGCCTCGATCGCTGCGACCGTCGCGGGTGGGGTCCCGTCGGGCAGGTCGGCGACCGGTACCGGGTCGGTCAGGATTCGACGCATGGTCGACATCGCTCCACCGGCGCCGTCTCGACTGAACGGTGCTCGACCACTCAACATCGCCAGCAGGGTGGCCCCCAGCGCGTAGACGTCGGCACCCTCACCGGGCTCGGTGTCCTCGAATCGCTCGGGAGCGGAGAAACTCGGCGTCAGCATCGTCGCCGAGAACTCGGCGGTGCTCTCCATGAACTCGGCAATGCCGAAGTCGGCCAGGAACGGTGTGCCCGCCTCATCCAGCAGGATGTTGGCGGGTTTGATGTCGAGGTGGAGCACCCCGTGCGAGTGTGCGGCAGCGACCGCTGCGGCGACCGTGGAGATCACGGCGACCGCATCGTCGTGATCCCACTGCGTTCCCTCGTCCAAACGGTCCTGCACCGAACCCGCGTAGAGCGGCATCACGAGGAACGGTTCATCGGCGGCCGTGACTCCGCTGGCATGGATCGTGGCGATGTTGTCGATGCCGATGAGCCGTTCCATCGCACGTCGCTCACGCTCGAATCTTCGGACGACGGCCTCGCCGCCGATGCGAAGCACCTTCACGGCCACCGCCACGCCATCCGCGTCGAGACCTCGATAGACGTGCGCGTTAGCTGCTGCTGCCAAGAGTTCGAGGTCCGTGACCCCGAAGATCTGCGGGGTCACGAACGAACCCCTCTTCCCGCTGCTCCCACCATGGCCGGATGGTAGTCAGAGATGCCCACCGGCGCCACCGGCCCATGATCCGGTGGCGCCGCAGGCACGAATCACACGGCGGCGAACCCGGCTTCGAGGTCGGCGATGATGTCGTCGATCGTCTCGAGGCCGACGGACAGCCGGACGAGGCCCGGACGAACGCCGCTGGCCGCCTGCTCCTCCACGGTCAGCTGACTGTGGGTGGTGCTGGCCGGGTGGATGACAAGGCTGCGGACGTCGCCGATGTTCGCGACGTGGCTGTGCAGA
>CALBVR010000429.1 GCA_937969565.1 uncultured Acidimicrobiales bacterium
CTCGGTTCCGCATCGCTCGACCCAACCTCGCTTCTCGAGGCGGCCGACCGCGTGGCTCAGCCGTGACAGTGATCCGAAGACGACGCCGGCGAGGTCGGACATGGCCAGGGTGTGATCCGGGCTGGCGGAGAGGCCGGCGAGGATCGAGTACTCGAAGTGGTTCACCCCCACGTCCCGCTTCAGCTGGCCGTCGAGGGCCGAGGGGAGCGCGCCGAGCATCGCAACGACGGCCATCCATGATTGCATCTCGTCGTCGTCCAGCCATTCGACGGTGTCGTCGGTCTCCGGCGCCACGGATCCTCCAGTTGCCTTTGGTTGAATGTTCAACTACGGTACTTGAACATTCAATATCGTACATGGAAGGAACGACACGATGAACGTCATTCTCTGGATCATCGCCGGCGTACTCGCAGCGGCCTTCGGCGCAGCCGGAGCGATGAAGCTGGCCAAGTCCCGCACAGAACTCGAACCCGACATGGCCTGGGTCGCCAGCGCCACGGATTCACAGGTCAAGGGCGTCGGCCTCGTCGAACTCCTGGGCGCCATCGGGCTCATCCTCCCCGCAGTCACCGGCATCGCGCCGATCCTGGTTCCGCTGGCCGCCAGCGGGCTCGTGCTCGTGATGATCGGCGCCGTCATCACGCACGTGCGCCTCGGTGACCCGATCGCCCAGGCGGTACCCGCGATCGTCCTCGGAGCACTGTCGCTCGTCGTCGCCATCGGTCGCTTCGGGCCAGAGGCGTTCTGATGCGCCTCCCCACCTACGCGATCGCCCATGGCGGTGGGCCTTGGCCCTGGGCGAAGGATGCGATGGGGGTCGACTGGCAACCGCTCGAAGATGCACTTGCGGCGATCCCCGCCGAGGTCGGCACGACCCCGCGGGCCATCCTCATGATCTCCGCCCACTGGGAGACGCCGGACTTCCGGCTCCAAACCTCACCCCAACCCCCGATGCTCTACGACTACTGGGGGTTCCCCGAGCACACCTACGACGTGCAGTACCCGGCGCCCGGGGCACCCGATGTCGCAGCAGAAGTGACCGCCGCACTCGAAGCGCACGGGATCGCCACCTCCGACGATCCGGACCGCGGCTTCGACCACGGCACCTTCGTTCCGATGCACGTGATGTACCCGCACGCCGACGTCCCGCTCGTGCAGCTGTCCATCCGGCAGGACTACGACCCGGCCGCCCACCTCGCCGTCGGCCGAGCGCTCGCACCGCTGCGGGACCGCGGCATCCTCATCGTTGCCAGCGGCCTGCCCAGCTACCACGACCTTTCGCACATGGGGCCCGCATCACAAACAGCATCCCGGGAGTTCGACGCCTGGCTCACCGAGACGATGGTGCACCACTCGGGTGAAGTGCGATCGTCGCGACTCCTGGAATGGGACCGAGCGCCCAGTGCGCGCCAGGCGCATCCGCGGGAGGACCACTTCATCCCGCTGCTCGTCGCCGTGGGCGCAGCTGAGGGCGATGTGGGCCAGCGCCAGTATCACGAGGACGATTCGATGGGCGGGTGGACGGCTTCGTCCGGCTACCGCCTGGGCTGACTACGACTCCGTTCGCGGGCGAACCGCCGGCATCCAGCGCGGGCCGGCGGTCTCGTTGATCCGAGCCAGGAATGCGGCCTGATGCGCCTCCACGGCCTCGCACAACCGGATGGTGCTCGTCTCGCCGACCGCCTGCCACGCCGGCATCGTGAGCTCATCGGTCCGCCGCTCGAGATCGAGTCGAAACCGATGGCCTGCTTCCGTCAGGCGACCGGACGCAGCGAAACCCTTCGCTTCGAGCCGGGCCCAGCCGCGGGCCACCGACTCGTCGTCATTGCCGCGGCTCCGGGCGATCCATTCCTCGCTGCCGTACTCCTCCTCGTCCACCATGGCCGAATGAAGCAACCCGACCTCGACGTCGTCCAGATCGGCGGCCGCGCACAGAACCCAGTGATTGTCTCCCCGAAGTTCGCGGAAACAGTTCATGGCCAACCAGGCCGACAGTGGCGAGTCCACAGGATCGGGCCGAGGCTCGGCCCGGTGGGCCGCAAACAGCGGACGGGCGCCGTGATGCACCGAATCCACGCCGCGCCACAGATCTGCCGCGAGCGGCGCCAATTCTTCACCCAGCCCCGGCGCGATCGCCTCCAACCCGTCGACGGCCGCCGAGTTCCGCACGCCGCGAATCGCATCGGCAGTGGTGACGTCCTCATGGAGGCCCATCACCATCGCGACAATGTCGGGGTGGATCGAATAGGTCGTCGCCGCAGCGGCCGCCTTGCTCACGCGGTCGCCCAGAGCGGCGAGCCGCCACGAGATGATCCAGCCGCCGCCGTTCGGCACACCCAGCGCGCCGAACCGCTCGATGGCTTCGGGGTCCCACATCATCCAGCCGACCACGTCGTGGCCGGCACGCCCCGCTCGTGCGGTCAGGTCCGGCCAGTCGGTCATGGTGTGCTCCTCACAATCGAAACCCGCAGCCGGGTCGGCCGCTCCTCTCCCGCAAGCTAGTCAGTCGCCGAAGGTCACACCCGTTGCTGCGTCCACCGAACGGGCCCGCAACGTAGGTTCGGTGACAGCCAACGGCAGGAGCCAGCATGCAGGACTCGGTCACCATCACGATCAAGGCGGACGTCGAAGATGTGTGGGCACTCGTCTCCGACGTGACTCGCATCGGCGAGTTCAGCCCGGAGACGTTCGAAGCTGAATGGCTCGACGGCGCCACCGGCCCGGAAACGGGTGCGCGCTTCCGCGGACACGTGAACCGAAACGACTCTGGCGTGAAGTACTGGTCCGAATGTCGCGTCACCGAGTGCGTCGAGAACGAAGTCTTCGGGTTCGCTGTGGTGGCGGCAGGAAAGACGCTCAACAACTGGAAGTACGAGCTCCGCTCGGTCGACGGCGGCACCGAGGTGACCGAGTCCTTCCGCCTGCAGCCGACCCTGGCGAACAAGCTCTACTGGGCCGCCATGGGCCGGTGGCGTGGCGAGACCAACCGCCGGGGCATGCTCGAGACACTCGAAGCGATGCGGGCCGTCCTCGAATCCGACGGCTGACGCCGAAGCCGGCCCCGCCCGTCAGCCCTTCGACCGGGAGAATCGGGCACCGGTTCGGATGTAGTCCTCCGAGTGGTCCTTGTGCTGTTCCTCGTCGACGGCGATCTGCCGCAGCATGTCGCCGACCGTCACGTGAAAGCCGTAGTCGCTTCGGTAGGCCGACTCCCAGACGGTCGAATCGAACTCGGGGTTCTCGGCCACGAACTGGGCGTACTGCCGCATCGCATGATCCTCGAAGTCTGAATTGAGCTGATACGACCACTTCGGCCGCACCACGTAGAGGATCCACGACAACTGGTAGTAGAGGAACGAGAGGATCTGGGGGAAGACCCGGTCCAGGAACCACCGCCGCTTGTAGCCCGCCTTCTCGCAGAACTCCTCCATGATCAGCAGGTGCCAGAACTCGTTGTCCTGTTCGTCCCGGGCGAGCACGACCCGGTCCTGGATCTTGCGGTCGAAGGCATGGTCCTTATGGTTCTGTGTCTGTGCAATGTGGCCGACGTGCTCCCACGCCATGTACGGCACCCGGGC
>CALBVR010000430.1 GCA_937969565.1 uncultured Acidimicrobiales bacterium
GTCGACCTCGACGACAAGAAGCTCGAGTGGGCCAAGGACTTTGGTGCCACGCACACCATCAACGCGAACTCCGGCGATGTGGTCGAGCAGATCCGGGAGATCACTGACGGCAATGGTGTCGACGTGGCGATCGAAGCGGTCGGGCTGCCCGTCACGTACGAGCAGGCGTTCTACGCCCGCGATCTTGCCGGCACCGTCGTGCTCGTCGGTGTGCCCAGCCCGGAGATGAAGATCGAGCTGCCGCTGATCGAGGTCTTCGGACGTGGTGGCTCGCTCAAGTCCTCCTGGTACGGCGACTGCCTGCCGAGCCGCGACTTCCCAATGCTGATCGATCTGTACCTGCAGGGCCGTCTCAACCTCGATGGGTTCGTCAGCGAGACGATCGGCATCGATGGCGTCGAAGAGGCGTTCCACAAGATGGAAGCCGGCGAAGTGCTCCGTTCCGTCGTCGTGATGTGAGCGGAATCCGCCAGTTTTCACCGCTGAAAAAGATTTAGTACTAAATCTGCATCTGAAGGCTGCAGGTCGGACGTAGTAGCTCCAAACACTGACAGGAGTTACCAAATGAAATTTCGTCTTGCCTTGCTGCTCACCCTCGTGGTGTCCGTGCTGCTGCCCTCAGCCGCCGGCGCTCAGGATGCGGCTCGCATCCACCTGATCCACGGCATCCCCGACACCGATGTTGATGTCACCGTTGGCGGCGCTGCCGTCATCGAGGACTTCTCCTTCGGTGACACCCAGGACCTCTCCGGCTTCGCCGGCCAGACCCTCGACAGCCTGCAGGTCGTGCTTGCCGGCACCGATACCGTTGCCATCGACGTTGGCGACTTCGACGTTCCTGCCAGCGGCAACTACACCGTGATCGCCCACCTGGACGCCGACGGCGCCCCAACGGTCGGCGTGTTCGAGAACGACATCTCCGAAATCGCCGCCGGCAACGGCCGTCTCGTGGTCCGCCACACCGCTGCCGCTCCCGCCGTCGACATCCTCGCCAACGGCGCCGCAGCGTTCACCAACGTGCCGAACGGCGCCGGTGGTGGCGCTGACCTCCCGGCCGGCACCATCAGCGCTGAGGTCGTCCCGACCGGCGCCACCGAACCCGTCGTCATCGGCCCGGCCGATCTCCCCGTCGCCGAGGGCTCCTCGCTCATCGTCTACGCCGTCGGATCGCTGGACGCTGGCAACCTGACCGTGCTCACCGAGGTCATCGACGGCCTGGGCGCACTTCCCGACGTCGTGAACACCGGCAACAGCCCGGTCTCGAACAGCAGCTTCCCGGTTGCCGCCCTCGTCGGCGGACTCATGGTTCTGGTCGCCCTCGGTGGCCGTCGCACCCTCGCCGGAACCCGCTGATCCGTAGCGATTGACGCAATGAAGAAGTACGCCCTCTGGGCGATTCCGTTTCTCCTCGGGTTGAGCATCGCCTGGTTCGTTGCTCAGCTCGGGGAGGACGGTTCTTCGTCTTCCGCCCCCGCTGCAGTCGGGGGAGAAGACGTTCCGGAGTTCGGATCGACAGTGACCGACGAGACCTCCGAGGCCGACGATGCGGCCGAGCCTGCAGCATCGTCGATTGCAGCGGCCGACGTCCTGATCCCGGAGGATTCGGACGATGAGACGTCGGCGGCAGTCGACCGTAGCCCGCTCGCTTCGATCGTCGAACCCCTCGGGTCGGCGTTTCCCGAAGAAGCGCTCGACGGCGTCGGCGATCCACTCGGATTCCGCCCACTGTCCATGGCGATTCCGGATCTGGATGTGCAAAGCGCTCCGATCGAGCCCGTCGGCATCGAGGACAACGGCGAACTCGAGGTCCCCGGAGCCGAAGCGATCGGCTGGTACCAGTTCGGCGCCGGAATCGGCGGTGGGCGGGGCTCGACCGTCCTGGCCGGCCACATCGCCTACAACGGCGTGGATGGCGTGTTCCGCGACCTCGACCAGATGACGGCCGGACAGGTCTTCACCGTGGACCACGAGGGCTCGACGCTCGCCTACGAGGTCACCGAGGTGATCCAGTACACGAAGGAAGCACTCCCGATCGAAGACCTCTTTCGAGAGGACGGGGACGAACGCCTGGTGTTGATCACCTGCGGCGGGTCGTTCAATCCGTCACTTCGCAGCTACGACGACAACGTCGTGGTCATCGCGGTCCCCGTTGCGGTCTGAACGGATCTTGCCAAGTGCGAAACTCTGGCCGGTCTGACTTGTGCGTGGCGCCACCGCTCTCGAAGCTGGGGGAGTGACACTGTCTCGACCACGGCGTGCTGCCTGCGCTGCGCTGCTCTTCCTCGCCGCCTGCGGAGGCGAAGGCTCGTCCACCACGCTGGCCGAGGCCACGACGACGATTCCGGCGGAATCGGCCCCAGTGGATGAAGCGGCCACCACCGCAGCCCCCGCAGAAGCCACGACGACCACACCGACAACGGCGGCTCCCGCTGCCGACGCCACGACGGATGAGTCGGCCGGGGATGACGCCGCTGGTTCGACGACCGCGCAACCGGCCGCAACGACCACCGCCGCACCGACGGAGGCCACGTCCACCACCGAGCCGTCGGTGCCAGCGGACAACGTCTCGCTCGTTGGTGGCGGGCAGCTCGACCTGAACTCCCTCGAGGGCCAGGACACCGTGCTCTGGTTCTGGGCACCGTGGTGACCGAACTGTCTCCGAGAAGCCGGTGCGGTCGCACAGGCGCAGCAGGACAACCCACAGGTGCAGATCATCGGTGTTGCAGCCCGAGACTCCGAGTCAGCGATGCAAGAGTTCATCGACCGGACGGGAGTCGGGATCTTCCCGAACATCAATGACGAGAGCGGAGCCGTCTGGGCCCGCTACGGCATCAGCTACCAACCGGCGTTCGCCTTCATCGACGACTCCGGTGAAGTCTCAACGACATCGTCTCTCTCCGGCTCGGCACTCCAGGAGCGGATCGACGCCCTCGGGTGACCGCTTTCGTCAGCAGTTTGTCGCTTGGAAACCGCTGGCCGGAATGTCCCGGCGGAGCCAGTTGTCCGCTGGATACGCCGCGGAACCTTCGATGCAGTGCAAGGTGAATGCGAGCCGGGACTGATCGCTGGTATTGGCGGAACTACGGTGCGGGAGCGAGCCGTGGAGTGCGATGAGCGTGCCCGGTTCGGCCTCGAGTGGCACCCATCCCTCGTCGGGGTAGGGCTGCTCGTCGAACACTTCCATCGCCGTCGCCGCGTCGTCGGGTGTCCGACGGAATCGGGACTTCACCGGCATGCGGTGCCCTCCGGGGAGGGCCCATAGGCAGCCGTTCTCTGCCGTGGCCTCGTCGATCGCCAGCCAGAATCCGATCACGCTCTGGGGTTCGGTCCACAGGAATGTGTGATCGGTGTGGGGTGTCACCTCTCCACCGATGTGGGGATTCTTGAAGATGATCATGGACTGCAGCAACCGCGGGTCTTCCATGCCCACCGCCTTGGCGGCATCGGCGAACGGCGAGGAACGGCAGAAGCGTCGGAACACGTCGTCGAGGTCGTGCATTGCGTGCCCGATCTTGTTCAACGACTGATGCTTGTCGACGAGGAGTCGGCCTTGGTCGTCGAGCACACCATCTTCGAAGAAGAACCGGATCTGGTCGCCGGAGGTCAGGAAGTAGTCATCTCGAGCGTGGCTCTGATCGTCCGTGGAGAACACGGTGGACACGCCGGCCGGGTCGAACCCGTCGACCATTTCCCGGATCCGACGACGGATCGTGCGAAGGGTCTGCGTGCTGACGGCGTCGGGGATGACGAGAAACCCCTCCTGATCGAAGCTGGGGTGGACCATGGGTCAGGTTTCGCCCTTGCGGTACGGAAGGCCAAGGCTCACCGGCATCCGCAATCGTTGTGCGAAGAACACGAGTACGAGCAGCACGATGACATACGGGAGGGTGTTCGACCACCAACTGGGCACGGTGTCGGCGACGATCCACCAGAACAGCGCACCCACACCGAGCACCGTGGCGATGATCGTGTCGGCCTTGCGACGGCGGGTGAACGCCCACAGGCCGACGCCGGCAAACGCGATGGCGTTGACCAGCAGCATGGCGTGTGATGCGGTGCCATCGAGATCCCGTAGGTCGAGGCCGAAGACGTATCCGAACAGCAACGCACCAAGGAGCACACCACCCGGCCGCCAGTTACCAAAGATCAACGCCGCGAG
>CALBVR010000431.1 GCA_937969565.1 uncultured Acidimicrobiales bacterium
GGAGTCTGCCGGGCAGGTAGGTTGGGGGTGTTCGACCTCGAAAGGGATGACATGCAGCTTGATGTGTTCGGATTCGCGACCTCGGTGGACGGCCTGGTGGAAGACGTTGCGGCTGCGGCCGCGCAGGGCTTCACCCGGTTCTGGACCCCACAGATCCGCGATCTCGACGCACTGACCGCCTTCGCCGTCGTTGGCCGTGAAGTACCCGACATTCGGCTCGGCACGAACGTCGTCCCCACGTGGGTGAGGCATCCGACAATGCTCGCCCAGCAGGCCATCACCGTGAATCAGGCGATCGGCGGCCGGCTCGACCTGGGCATCGGCCTCTCGCACAAGCCGGTGGTGGAGGGGTTCTGGGGGATTCCGTTCGAGCGGCCGGTGCGACACATGAGCGACTATCTCAAGGTGCTGATGCCGCTGCTCAATGGTGAAGCTGCTTCGCACACGGGTGAGATGGTGACCGGCCGCATGGAGCTCGGCATCCGCGCCGAACCTGCACCGGTGTTCGTCGCCGCACTCGGTGAACAGATGTTGAAGCTGGCCGGTCGCTATGCCGACGGCACCACCACCTGGATGACGGGCCCGGTCACGCTCGAGACGCTCACCGGCCCGACGTTGCGGGCGGCCGCCGCCGATGCGGAGCGGCCCGAACCGCAACTGCTTGCCGCGGTCCCGGTGCTGCTCACGAACGATGTCGAGGCTGCTCGGGCCCGTGCCGCCAAGGACTACGAGATCTACGGCGTGCTGCCGTCCTACCGGACGATGCTCGACCGCGAAGGTCTCGACGGTCCGGCCGATCTGGCGATCGTCGGTGACGAGGCCGCGGTCGAAGCCGGACTGCGTCGTTTCGATGCGGCAGGTGCAACAACGGTCATTGCGAACCCGTTCGGTTCGACTGCTGAGGTGGCCCGAACCCGGGAGTTCCTCGCCAGCCTCGCCTGATTTCGAGGGTCAGTTGGCGCTCTTGCGACTGAGCGCATCGACCGAGGCGGCGACGAGAAGTGCAAGGCCCGCGGCGATGGCCTTCACGCCCGAGCTGCTGAAGTCCACCTCAACCAGCCAGAACACGCTGCGCTTGCCGACAAGCGGAAGCCCGTTGTCGATCAGCGCAAGGACGAGCCCGCCGAGCGCGGCGTTGATCATCCGACCCTTGCCGCCGAAGAGCGACGTCCCGCCGATGACGGCAGCACCCACGGCGAGCAGCAGCGTGTCGTTGGCGCCGGTTGTTGCGCTCACCGAGTTGATCTGGGAGGCGAGGAAGTAGCCGCCGACACCGGCGAGCAGACCGCAGGCGGTGAAGGCCGAAAGCTTGATGCGATCGACCCGGATGCCGGCGCGACGGGCTGCTTCGGCGTTTCCGCCGACCGCGTACAGATGCCGGCCCGCTCGGGTGTTGTCGAGAACGAAAGTGATCGACACCAACAGCAGCAGAACCAGCGGAACGACGACCGGCATGCCCTTGATCTCGATGTTCGCCCGAGCCAGCGCACGATTCTCGTTCAGTAGCAACGTGGCAACAACGGCGACCGCGGTGGTGCCGGCGACCTTCATCCCGACGAGCGACATCGGCACCGCGCCGTGCGAAGCACGTTGGGCGCGCAGTTCGAACGCCGCGAAGAGCACGAGTGCGACCACGACGAAGATCCAGGACTGCGTCGGCGACAGATTGGCGCCGACCATGTCGCGGATCAGTTCCGAATCGATGCCGACCGTGCCGCCCTCCTTCACCAGGAGGAGGAGGATGCCCTGAAAGATCAGGAAGTTGGCGAGCGTGACGACGAACGAGGGAATCCCCACCTTCGCAACCATGAAGCCCGTGAACATGCCGAGTGCGACGGCGACCACGGCGGACAGCAACACGGCACTGGGGAGGTCCCAGCCGTCCTGCAGACGAGTGGCCATGACCGCAGCGGCCACGCCCGCGGTGAAGCCGGCGGCGAGGTCGATCTCTCCGAGGAGCAAGGAGAAGCTGACCGCCATCGCAATGACGATGACGGCGCTGGCCTGCTCGAGGAGGTTTGCGAAGTTGCCGACCGAGAGAAAGGTCGACGGGTTGGCCAGCCCAAAGACGGCGACCAGGGTCACGATGGCAAGGAGGGCTGGCACCGGGCCCAGGTCGCCGCCTCGGAAGCGGGCGATGGCGTCGCGGGCAACGTCCGCGAGAGATCGAGGAGTCGTGTCGAGACCGAAGTCGGCGACAGCAGTTTCTTCGTGCATCAGGTGTCGTCTCCGTGCGTGTCTGTCGTCGGGCTGCCGGCGCGTTGGCCGGAGGTGATGAGGCCGACGAGCTGTTCTTTCGTGGTGGAAGCCGTGACTTCGATGTCTGCCGCCATCCGGCCGAGGTACATCGCGCTCACCCGGTCCGAGACGGACATGACGTCGTTCATGTTGTGGGACACGAGCACGACGCCCAGTCCCTGATCGGCGAGCCGACGCACGAGTGCCAGCACCTGTTCGGTCTGGGCGACGCCGAGCGCTGCCGTTGGTTCGTCGAGGACGACGATCCGGGAGTTCCACAGCACGGCGCGAGCGATCGCCACCGTCTGACGCTGCCCACCTGAGAGCGACCGAATCGGCTGACGCACGCTCTTGACCGTGCGCACGCCGAGCGTCGCAAGCGTGTCCCGCGCCGCCTGCTCCATGCTCGACTTGTCGAGCAGACCACGCCGCAGGCGTTCGCGGCCAAGGAACATGTTCTGGACGACATCCAGGTTCTCGCACAACGAGAGGTCCTGGTACACGAACTCGATGCCGAGCTCGGCGGCGTCCCGAGGGCCCCGGATGACCACATCCTCGCCCTCGTAGCGGATCTCGCCGCTGTCGATCGGATGGATGCCCGCGATGGATTTCACGAGCGTCGACTTTCCGGCGCCGTTGTCGCCGATGAGCGACGTGACCTGTCCGGCGTGAACCCGGAAGTCCACGTCATGGAGGACGTGTACGGGTCCGAAGGATTTGTTCACGCCGCGCAGTTCGAGCAGCGGTTCGGTGGCCAAGGAGGTACTCATTTCATGTGTGGTTCAGCTGGGAGTGACCCCGGGCAGGCCCCAACGGGAGGGGACCCCATGAACCTGCCCGGGATGCACGCGTGGTCGGCTCAGATGCCGGCTTGTTCGCAGAGGTCTTCGATGCCGTTGCAGACGTCGTCTTTGGAGACGAAGCCGTCGTTGATCGGGATCTTGACGTCGTCGAAGAAGATGCTGGTGACCTGTCCTTGGACGTAGGGGACTTCGGCGTTGCCGTTGTCGATGGTGGCGTTGGCGCCGAGGTCGCCGTCGTTGAGGAGGGCGACGGCTGCGGCGACGGCGGCGTCGGCTTCGACCTTGACGGGCTTGTAGACGGTCATGCACTGGGTGCCTTGGAGGATGGCGCGGAGTCCGTCGACGGTGGCGTCCTGTCCGGTGGTGGGCAGGGTGAGGCCGTTGTCGGCGAGGACGCTTTGGGCGGCGAGTGAGAGGCCGTCGTTGGCGACGAGGACGCCGTCGATGTCTCCGCCGACGGAGGTGAGGAGCTGTTCGAAGATGACGGCTGCCTGGGCGTTGTCCCAGTCGGGGACGGCTTCTTCGGCGACGGTTTCGAAGCCGGCGCCGTCGATGGCTGCCTGGTATCCCTCGCGGAACAACGTGGCGTTGTTGTCGGTGGGGGATCCGTGGAGCTGGATGATCTTCTTGCCGTCGGTGTCGCCGTTGAAGCATTCGATGAGGCCGCTGCCTTGGGCGGTTCCGACGGCGACGTTGTCGAAGGACACGTAGACGTCGGCTGCTCCGCCGAGGGTGAGTCGGTCGTAGTCGATGTTCTTGACGCCGGCGGCGGCTGCCTTTTCTTGGATGGCGGCGCCGGATTCGGAGTCGAGGTTGACGATGGCGAGAACGCCGATGCCGTCGGCGATCATCTGGTCGGCGATGGTCGACATGGTGTTGGCGTCGCCTTCGGCGTTTTGGATGAGGCATTCGAGGCCGGCGTCGGCGCAGGCGGATTCGATGAGGGGCCGGTCGAAGGCTTCCCATCGGGCTGAGGATGCCGAGTCGGGAAGAATGAACCCGACTTTGTCACCGGAGGCGGCGGTTTCACCGGCGCCTTCGTCGGTTGTGGATTCTGTGGTGTCGTCGGTCGCCGTGTCATCGGCGGTGCTGCTGCACCCCGCGGCGAACGTCGCCAGAGCGGCGAAGATCAGCAGTAGACGTTTCGTTGCGGACATGGTTGGTGGACCCCTCTTGTCCACTCAAACCAGTCCGTTGTTGGGCAGGTTTGTAGCAGACGTAGACAAACAATATTTGTCGAAGTGTGCGACAAACCCAGCCGGGCGTCAAGTTCTGATCGAAGACATCGTTCCAATCGGGTCGGCGAGTGCGTGTTCGAAGGCCATCTCTGCGGCGCCGATCAGGATGGCGGAATCGCCAAGAATGGACGGCACGATGGCGGCGCCGCGCAGTGGTGGGAGCACTCGTGTCTCGAGTTCGGCGCGTACCGCGTCGATCAGGTGGGCGTACCCGGTCCGGTACATGCCGCCGAGAACGATCACGTCGGGGTTGAAGATGTTGATGAGCGTGGAAACGCCGATGCCGAGCCAGCGGCCGGTGGCGGTGAGTGCGTCGCGGGCCTGCTCTTCCCCGCGATCGGCGTGGTCCCAGAGCGTTTCTGCGGCGTCCGCGCCATCGTCGGGGTTCAGCCCGGCGCGCTCGAGGAGGGCGCGGATGCCGATCTCGGTCTCCCAACAGCCGATCGAGCCACAACCACAGCTGCGGCCGTCCGGATTCACGGTGAGGTGCCCGATTTCGCCGGCGAAGCCACTGCGGCCCGTGAGTGGCCTTCCGTTGCTGATCACGCCGCCGCCCACGCCGACCTCTCCGGAGAGGTAGATCATGTCGTTGGCGTCACGGCCCGCGCCCCGTGTGCTTTCCGCTCGGGCACTCAGGTTGGCTTCGTTCCCAACCCTGATCTCGCCACAATCCTTGATTTCATTGGCGAGAAGCTGGCCCAGGGGGACGTTGTCCCAGCCGAGGTTCGGTGCCATCGTCACCGTGTTCTCCGCTTCTTCGACAAGGCCGACCACGCCCACGCCCGTGCCGATGATGGTTGGAGAACCGGCGTCGGCGAGCACGTCGCGTGCCAACGTACCGATGTCGGCGATCGCATCTTCGACGCGTACCTGGGAGCGTGTTCGGGCGAGCCTCCGCTCGGCGAGCGACTCTCCGCCGAGTCGGAACACTGCTGCGGCGATGGAATCCACCTCGACCTCGATGGCGAGGGCTGCGATGTCGGTGGAGAACGTGACGAGCGGAGAGGGTCGGCCCGGCCGGCCGTCGGATTGGGGGGCCTGTTCGAAGACCAAGCCGGCGTCGGTGAGCTCGCTGACCTGCACCGCGACCGAGCTGCGGGTGAGTCCCGTGTAGGCGCAGAGGTCCGACCGGGTGAGGGGGCCGTGGAAGTGGAGAGCGGAGAGAACCTGGGAGAGGTTCGCCGTGCGAACCGAGGCGCTGCGCATGCTGCGCGGCGCAGGATCTGCCGGAGATTGGTTGGTGGTGTTCGGCATTCGATCAGTGCCTCGTTGCAGTGGGCCGTCGACCGTGGCTCGCCGGTCGTGTGGGTGGATAATTTGTGCGAACCGTGAACAAATGGTCTACAGTCACCATCTTGTACGAACGTCCATTCCCGCTGAACGCAAAATTGTAGGAGCCATGACCAATCCGTTCTTCCCGACAGTAGACACCATTCGCTTCGAGGGAAGCGAGAGCACCAACAGCCTCGCGTTTCGATGGTACGACGCCGACCGGGTCATCGGCGGGAAGTCCATGGCGGAGCACCTCCGCTTCGCCGTCAGCTACTGGCATTCCTTCTGCTGGGATGGGTTCGACATCTTCGGCCAGGGGACCCTGCACCGACCGTGGGTGAACGCGCCCGGCGACCCGATGACCCACGCCCGCACGAAGATGGCGGCCGCATTCGAGTTCTTCCAGAAACTCGGTGTCCCCTATTACTGCTTCCACGACATCGACATCGCGCCGGCAGGGGCAACCTTCGCCGAGTCGTGCCGAAACCTCGATGCCATGGTGGACGAGGCCGGCCGCTGGCAGGAGGAGACGGGCGTGGGCCTGTTGTGGGGCACGGCCAACCTCTTCTCGAATCCACGATTCGGTGCCGGTGCGGCCACCAGTCCGGACCCGGAGATCTTTGCCTACGCCGCCGCCCAGATCTGTCACTGCCTCGAGGCGACGAATCGGTTGGGCGGAGCGAACTACGTGATGTGGGGTGGGCGTGAAGGCTACGAGACGCTCTTGAACACTGACCTCAAGCGGGAACTCGACCAGATGGGTCGCATGCTGACGCTCGTGGTGGAGCACAAGCACGCGATCGGGTTCGATGGCCCGATCCTGCTCGAGCCGAAGCCCTTCGAGCCGACGAAGCATCAGTACGACTTCGACGTCGCCGCCTGTGACGCGTTCCTGCAGCGGTACGACCTGACTGCCGACGTCAAGGTCAACATCGAGGTCAACCACGCAACGTTGGCCGGCCATGACTTCGCCCACGAGGTGGCCGCAGCCGCCGCCAGCGGAATCCTCGGATCCGTTGATGCAAACGCCGGCGATGACCGGCTCGGCTGGGACGTCGATCGCTTCCCGGTCTCGGTCGAACAGATGACCCTCGGGATGTATGAGATCCTCCGGGCGGGAGGTCTGGCGACGGGTGGGTTGAACTTCGATGCGAAGCTGCGCCGCCAGTCGTCGGCCATCGATGATCTCTTTCATGCCCACATCGGTGGCATGGACACGATGGCCCGGGCCCTCATCGTTGCCCACGCGCTGCTCGAGGATGCCGTGCTCGAGGAGTTCACCGCCGAACGCTATGCGGGTTGGGAGACCGACCGGGGACAGCAGGTCCTCGGGGCGCTGTCGTTGCAGCAGCTGCACGCCGAGCAGCTGGCCGCAGATGCCAATCCGATGTTCGCGAGCGGCCGGCAGGAGAAGCTGGAGAACATCGTCGCTCGCTACGTGCAGACCGCATCGTGACCAGGCTCGTTCTCGGCGTCGACTCGTCGACGCAATCGACCAAGGTCGAGGTGCGCGACGCCCAGAGCGGGGCAGTGGTCGCCGTCGCCTCAGCACCTCATCCACCGACGCTTCCACCCGTGAGCGAGCAGGACCCCCGGGCCTGGTGGGGGGCGCTACGCGCTGCCTGTCAACAACTGGGCGATGTCAGGTCCAGTGTCGTTGCGATGTCGGTGGCGGGCCAACAACACGGTCTCGTCCTTCTCGATGAGGCGGGAAGTCCAGTTCGGCCCGCAAAGTTGTGGAACGACACGACCTCGGCCGGGGAGGCCGAGGCGCTCAAAGCGACGTTCGGTGCGGACGAGCTGGCGCGCCTCGTCGGCTCGGTTCCCGTGGCCTCATTCACGGTCACGAAACTGGCATGGATGTTGGCCAACGAACCGCGGTGCATCGGTCAGGTGGCGCGCATCATGTTGCCGCACGACTACCTGACCTGGC
>CALBVR010000432.1 GCA_937969565.1 uncultured Acidimicrobiales bacterium
ACGACATGGTTTCGTCATCCGACCGCAGCGAATTCGATCGATTCGGCCGCTGGCCGCAGTTTTCAGAGGTGCTTCAGCGCCTCTCGACGCGTGAGGCCCGACAGCTGGTCTGCGTTGGCCTCCACGAACCTGCGCACCGCGTCGGCATCGGTGCGGGCGTACTGGCGCAGCGCCCAACCGATCGCCTTGCGAATGAAGAAATTCGTGTGCGGCGCGAGGTTCTCCGAGTAGCGAAAGAGCCGCTTCGCGTCCGTGTCGTCCTTGTAGTGCAGTTGGTGCAGGATCGCCGTGCGGGCGAGCCACAGGTTCTCGTCCTCGGCCCAATCGTCCATCACGTGGACAAGGTCCGGGTGCCGGGCGACGAGCGGCCCGACCACCCACGCCGCCAGGCCGTCCACCGTGTCCCACCACGACTTCGACATGATCAGTTCGCCGAGGTCGTCGAGCTGATCGGGTTCGATCATGTCGGCACGCTTGCGCAACACGTCGACGGCTGTGTGGTGAAATTCGCGTTCGGGCTCGTCCCAACAGGCGCTCGCAAACGTCAACAGTTCGTCGGCGTTCGCGTGGGCGCTCGCCTGAAGGATCGGTTTCGCCGCGGTCCGGCGTGGCCCGGCCTTGATGCCGAAGAACGGGAAATGGTCCTTCATGTAGGCGGCCATGTGGATGGCGTCGTCCGGGTTGGCGAGTGGGGCGAGCAGCTCCCTCAACGCGTCGGTCGACAGTTCCACCTCGTCCATTTCAGATCGGGTTCTGCTCCGCCTCGAGCAGCTCGCGCCACTCCTTCACCGCCTTCGAGTGGCTCTTGGCCCCAGATCCGAGCACACCGCCCGTGCGGGCCTTCTTGGCTGCATCCTCCACAGCGCCCAGGAGATCCTGCAGCGAATCCTCCGGGCCCGCCGCCCGCAGCGCTTCCATGGCGACGTACAGGTCGCCCAGCGACTCCTTCACCGCCGTGAACTCCTTGTCGACTTTCTCTCGCGCCTTGCGCAGCTCCTCGTCCATGGCCGCACTCTAGATGGCCGTCGCCCGGCGGGGGCGGGGGTACCCTCGGTGCGCAGGAGGACACCATGGCCCACGAACGGTTCGAACGAGTCACCGACCCCGTCGACGGGACCGTCTGGCACGTCGACGCCGACTTCCTGACCTCCAACTGGACGTGTATCTGGGGCAAGGGATGCAAGGGCATCCTTCCCGACGACGCCGAGCACCTCAATCAGGGCTGTTGCTCGCACGGCTGCCAGATGCTCGACGAGGAAGAGTCCATGAACACGGCCGCCCTGGCCATGATCCTCGAACCGGAACGATTCCAGTTCCACGAGGTGGCCGCAGCGGAGGGCATCTTCGCCGACGATGCCCGCACGCTCACCCGCGTCGTCGACGGCGCCTGCATCTTCCACAACCGGCCGGGTTTCCGCGGGGGAGAGGGCTGTGCGCTGCACCTCGGTGCCCTCGACGCCGGCGATTCGCCGACCACGTGGAAGCCGTCCGTGTGCTGGCAGCTGCCACTGCGAGCCGAAGAACAGCCCGATGGGTCCCGGGTCTTGCGGCGCTGGTCGCGCCTCGACTGGGACGATGACACGTCGACCATCGCCTGGTGCTGCACGGAACGGACCGAGGCACCAGCGGCCTACTCCGGCGAGGCAACCGTGCTCGAAACGTTGGACGAGGAACTCACCGCCATGCTCGGCCCCGAGGTCGTCGTCGAACTCCGAACACGATTGCGATGAAAATTCTTCGGATCTGCGGGAACCGGATGGCCGGTGGGGACGTATCACCACCATGAACACCTCACGAACCCCCAAGACCTGTGCCCTGTTCTTCTCCGCGGCGTTGCTGTTTGCGGCGTGCGGAAGCGACGAAACCACCGTCGCAAGCGAGGGCCCGGACGCCGATCCGGCGGTCACGGTGCCAAGCGACGACAGCACCACGTCCAACACGGACGACACCCTTCCCGTCGATGCGCCGGTCGATGCTCCGGAACCAAGCGTCCCGGCCGACATCGACGGCACGCTTCTCGGCTCCGACAACATCGGCGGCGAGATCGTCGACCCCGCCCGCCACGCCATCGACGAGATTCTCATCATGGAGTCCTACCCGGAGCAGCTGAGCATCTCGTTCACCGCTGGCGCCGAGCCCTGCCTTGCGGCAACAGCGACGGCGATCGGCACCGACACCCAGGTGATCGTCACCCTCGACGTCGGCATCACCACCGATGCCCTCACCAAGTCCTGCATCGCGGTCGAAGAGCAGCACACGCTCAACATCGCCCTTTCCGAGGGTCTCGACGGCCGGGAGCTCGTGCTCGCAGATGCCGAAGAACGTGAGCCCGCTGGTGAGCCGCCGGCACAGGCCTTCGAGACGACCCTCATCGGCCTCAGCGAAGCGTCGGCCGAGGAAGCCGCTGCCGACTTCGGCTACAGCTGGCGGGTCGTGTCTCGCGACGGCGAGGACTTCGTCGTCACGATGGACTACAGCGAGACCCGCATCAACGCCACGATCGTGGATGGCGTCGTGACCGACGCAACGATCGGCTGATCAGGCGGGGTTGGAGTCCGTCAGCGGCGCCAACCAGTTTCGGTCCAGCCAGAAGCCGCCGAAGGGCAGCGCCCCGATGATCATGGCGGTGAACGCCTTCGGCCACGGCCATCCCAAGGCCTCCTGACGCCAAACGATCGCCGCGACGAAGACC
This sequence comes from uncultured Acidimicrobiales bacterium, assembly GCA_937969565.1. Lineage (GTDB taxonomy): Bacteria > Actinomycetota > Acidimicrobiia > Acidimicrobiales > SHLQ01 > SHLQ01. The sequence goes on from CALBVR010000432.1 coordinate 2,693, forward strand.
AGATAGAGGACACCATGAATGGGACCGAGGACGGTGACGCCGGCCTCGGTCCCGCCCGTCTGCTTGACCACCGTTGCCACGAGAAGGGCGAGGTAGGAGACGGCCTCGGTCACCGACAGCAGGCGAAGTTGTCGAATCACGGCTCCCTGTCTATCGGCGGTCCCCGAGGACGCGCCGGCTTTCGCCCTCCTTTCCCTCGTGGTCGACCACACTGGTGGCATGACGACATTCGACCCCGGCCATCTCATCTTCGACTGCGATGGCGTGCTCGTGGACAGCGAGACCATCGCCGTCCGGATCGAGTCCGAGATCCTCACCGCCGCCGGTTTCCCCATGACGGTGCCGCAGATCATGGATCAGTTCGTCGGGCTCAACTACGCATCGGTGAAGGCGTGGCTGGAGAACGAGTTCGGACGCTCGGTGCCGGACGACATCCTGCCCTCCGTCGAGGCGCAGGTACTCGAGGCCTTCCCAACAGAACTCGAGCCAGTCCCGGGGATGCACGCGCTCCTTGAGCGAAACGACCTTCCCCGATGCGTCGCATCGAGCAGCGACCCCGACCGGATCCGGCTCTCGCTCGAAGTCACCGGCCTCGACCGACACTTCGAGGACGACTTCGTCTTCTCCGCCCAGATGGTGGAGCGGGGCAAACCCGAACCGGATCTGTTCCTGATGGCCGCAGACCGGTTGGGCGCGAGCCCGGCCTCCTGCCTCGTGATCGAGGACAGCCCCCACGGCGTGCTCGCTGCAGTCCGTGCCGGCATGCCGGTGATCGGCCTCGTGGCCGGCGGTCACGCCGGGCCAGGCCTGGCGGAGCGCCTCCGCGACGCCGGGGCCACACACGTGGTCGACAACGTCGACGAGATCCTGCCGGTCTGATGCCGAACTCGGGGCAGCTTCTCGAACTGGTCATCGGTGACACCGCCGAGGCATGGCATGCGGCCGGCTTCGCCGTCAGCGATGGCGCGACCGAGCTCGACGGCGTGGTGCTTCGCTTCTGCGGCGACGCCGATGGCCGAGGCATCCGAAGTTGGACGTTGCACGACGTGGCCGATCCGATTGACGGATTGCCCACCGATGCCGGCCTCGGATCGCCGGGAACGGTGGGGCCCCATCCGAACTCGGTCACCCACATCGACCATGTCGTGGTCGAAACCGACGACTTCTCCCGCACGATTCCTGCGTTCGAACAGGCGGGTCTCGAACTTCGTCGTAGCCGCACGTTCAACTTCGGCGACGGCGAGCGTCAGCAGAGCTTCTTCTGGCTGGGCTCGGTCATCCTCGAGCTGGTCGGGATGGTGGAGGCGGCCGTCGATGCTGCGCCGCCGGCACGCTTCTGGGGGCTTGCTCTCACGAGCCCGGACCTCGATGCGACGGCTCGCTACCTGGGTGCGGCCACCTCGCCGCCCAAGGACGCCGTGCAGAAGGGGCGGCGCATCTCCTCGCTCCGCACCCGTGACCTCGGTATTTCTGTGCCGGTCGCAATCATGAGCCCCCACCCGAGGGGCTGAGGCCTCAGTCCTCGACGGTGAGCTCGCCGGCCTGGAACATCGTTCGAAGGTCCTTCTTCGAGAACTTGCCCACGGAGGTCTTCGGGATCTCGTCGAGGAAGGTCCATCGCTCGGGAATCCACCACTTCGCCACGCGGCCGTCCAGGAAACCGCGGAGTTCCTCGCCGGTGGCCCCCGCTCCGTCTGCGCGGACCACACAGGCCAATGGTCGCTCGTCCCACCGGTCGTCGGGGATGCCGACGACGGCCGCTTCCCGCACGCCGGGGTGCGCCATCAGCTCGTTCTCCAGATCGACGGAGCTGATCCACTCGCCGCCGGACTTGATGACGTCCTTGGCCCGATCGGAGATCTGGATGAAGCCCTGGTGGTCGATCGAGCCGACGTCGCCGGTCCGCAGCCAGCCATCGTGGAACTTCTCCTCGGTCGGATCGTGCACGTAGGACGCGGTGATCCATGGGCCTCGGATTTCGATCTCGCCCTGGGCTTCGCCATCCCAGGGAAGGGACGCTCCGTCGTCGGCACAGATCCGAATCTCAACGCCGGGCAGCACCCGTCCGGTCCGGGCACGCCATTGCATCGGGTCACCGTCGGCTCGGCCCGGGACTCGGGCGATGGCTGCCAGCGGACTGGTTTCGGTCATGCCCCACGCCTGGACGACCTCCACCCCGAACACGTCGTCGTAGGCCTCCATGAGGCTGCGTGGTACGGCGGAGCCGCCGCACACGATGTAGTCGAGCGAGCTGAGGTCGGCGTCCGGGGCGCTGTGGAGGATGTCGGACAGCACGGTGGGGACCGCCCCGGAGATGGTCGGCTTCGTCTCCTCGATCAGCTGCGCAATCGGGCCACCCTGGAGGAACTGCTGCGGCATGACCAGGTCGCAGCCAACCCACCAGGCTGCGTACGGCATGCCCCACGCGTTCGCGTGGAACTGCGGCACGATGAGCAGGATCCGGTCGCCCTCCTTCACCCGGAGGGCCTGGGACGAGGTCACGGCCAGCGAGTGGATCCACGTGCTGCGATGGGAGTAGGCAACGCCCTTCGGGTTGCCTGTCGTGCCGCTCGTGTAACACATCGCTGCCGCCGACCGTTCGTCGATGACCGGGTATTCGAAGCCGGCGGACTCTTGTCCGATCAGCGCCTCGTAGTCGAGCGTGTCGCCGAGCCCGGATGTGTCACCTTCGCCACACACGATCAGATGCTCGACCGTGGTGAGCTGATCCCGGACCCGGGCGAGGAGGGGAGCGAGGGACGCATCGACGATGATCACCCGATCCGCTGCGTGATTGATCACGTACGCCAGCTGGTCCGGAAACAACCGAATGTTCAACGTGTGGAGGACCGCCCCCATCGACGGGATGGCAAGGTAGGCCTCCATGTGGCGTTGGTTGTTCCACATGAACGTGCCGACACGGTCGCCTTCCGACACCCCCAGACGCTGCAGCGCTGCCGCGAGCTGATCCACCCGGTCACCGACCTCTGAGAACGTGGACGTTTCCAACGCACCCTCAGGGCCGTTCCATGTGAGGATCTCGGCGTCACCGTGGATCGTGCGACCGTGTTGGAAGATGTGGCCGATGGAAAGTGGGCGGTCCTGCATCGTGCTCTCGAACATGGAGCGATGCTGCCCGGTGGGGTTCTCCAGCGCAAACGGTTCGCTTCCGAACGTCCGCCGTGGTGCAATCAGCGGCGGGTCTCTGCCGCCTGCTCGTCGTTGATCCGTGTGGCGACGACGGTGGCGATGGCGAACAGCACCACCGAAGCCCACATGGCCTGCTGATACGCATCGATCCGATCCGCTCCACCCGTGGCATCGCCCAGCCCGGCCGCCAGCACGGCGGAAGCGATCGCCACGCCGAGCGCGGGCGAGAACTGCCGGGTGGTGTTGAGGATGGCGGTCGCACGCGGAAGGTCCTGCTGGGCGATCGTTGCATACGCTGCGGTTTGCAGCGGAACGAACACCAGGCCGACGCCACAGCCTCGGACGAAGAGAATGACACCGAACAGCAGGATCGGAGCGTCCGGAGCCATCTGGGTCATGGCGATGCCGGAGACGACGCCGAGAACACACCCGGCAACGAGTAGACGGCGGGGCCCGAACCGGTCGTAGAGCACGCGACCGACCACCTGGCTCATGATCAGAATGCCGATCGGCTGGGGGAGCAGCGCAAAACCTGCTTCCAGCGGGCTGTAGCCGCCC
>CALBVR010000433.1 GCA_937969565.1 uncultured Acidimicrobiales bacterium
GCCGAGGCCTAAGCAGACCGATCGTCAGCTGGTGAATTCGGCGATGGCGGCGTTGAGCGTGGCGCTCGGGCGCATCGCATCCGATCCCTGCGCGAGGTCCGGGTTGTAGTAGCCGCCGATCTCCATCGGGGCACCCTGGACGGCGTTCAGTTCTTCGACGATCGTCGCCTCATTCGCCGTCAGCGTTTCCGCCAGCGGAGCGAAGGCGGCGGCGAGTTCGGCGTCCTCGGTCTGCGACGCGAGCGCCTGGGCCCAGTACATGGCCACGTAGAAGTGGCTGCCTCGGGTGTCGAGCTCGCCGACCTTGCGCCGCGGCGACTTGCCGTTGTTGAGCAGGCTCTCGGTCGCAGCGTCGAGCGCATCGCCGAGGATGCGAGCCCGCGGATTGTCGAACGTGTCGGCGAGATGCTCAAGCGAGACGGCGAGTGCGAGGAACTCTCCGAGCGAGTCCCAACGAAGGTGATTCTCGGCGTTGAACTGTTGGACGTGCTTCGGGGCCGAACCACCGGCGCCCGTCTCGAAGAGGCCGCCGCCGTTCATCAGCGGAACGATGGACAGCATCTTTGCGCTCGTGCCGAGTTCGAGAATCGGGAAGAGATCGGTGTTGTAGTCGCGCAACACGTTGCCGGTCACGGAGATGGTGTTCTCGCCGTTCTTCATTCGCTCGAGCGTGAAGCGGGTGGCGTCGGCGACCGACATGATCCGGATGTCCAGACCGTCGGTGTCGTGGTCGGCCAGGTAGGCGTTGACCTTCTCGATGAGCTGCGCGTCGTGGGCTCGGTCCTCACCCAACCAGAACACGGCCGGCCAGCCGGTGGCCCGAGCGCGGGTCACGGCGAGCTTCACCCAGTCCCGGATCGGAGCGTCCTTCACCTGGCATGCCCGCCAGATGTCGCCGGCCTCGACCTCGTGTTCGAAGACGACGTTGCCGTCCTGATCGGTCACCCGAACCGTGCCAGCGGCGGGGATCTCGAAGGTCTTGTCGTGCGAGCCGTACTCCTCCGCCTTCTGTGCCATGAGTCCGACGTTCGGGCTCGTGCCCATGGTCGTCGGGTCGAAGGCACCGTTCGCCTTGTGGAAGGTGATGGTTTCTTCGTACAGCGGAGCGTAGGAGGAGTCTGGGATGACGGCCTTGGCGTCCTGCTGGTTGCCGTCCGCGTTCCACATCTGGCCGGAGGTGCGGATCATCGCCGGCATCGAAGCGTCGATGATCACGTCGGACGGAACGTGGAGGTTGGTGATGCCCTTGTCGGAGTTCACCATGGCCAGGTCGGGCTGGGCGGCGTAGATGGCTTCGATGTCGGCTTCGATCTCGGCCCGCTTCTCGGCCGACACCTCGTCGAGGTTGGCGATGAGGTTGCCGAAGCCGTTGTTGACGTTGACACCGATCGCGTCGAAGACATCGCCATGCTTTTCGAAGAGTTCGGCGAAGAAGACTCGAACGGCGTGACCGAAGATGATCGGGTCGGAGACCTTCATCATCGTCGCCTTCATGTGGAGCGAGAACAGCACGCCCTGGTCGCGGGCGTCGGCCACCTGCTCGGCGAGGAATGTGGTCAGCGCCGCCTTGCTCATGAACGTGGCGTCGACGACCTCACCCGCCTGGACAGGAATCGATTCCTTCAGCACGATCGCGGCGCCGTCGGCCGAGTGATGCGTGACGGTGAGCGTGCCGGCGTCGGCCATGGTGGCCGACAGTTCGTTGGACCGGAAGTCTCCGCCGTCCATGGTGGCGACGTGGGTCTGAGAGTCTGACGACCAGGCACCCATGCTGTGCGGGTTCTTCTTTGCGTAGTTCTTCACCGCGATCGGCGCACGGCGATCCGAGTTGCCCTCGCGCAGAACCGGGTCCACGGCCGAGCCCATCACCTTCGAGAACGTGGCCCGGATGGCGTGCTCGTCGTCGGTCTGAGGCTCGTCCGGATAGTCCGGGATCGCGAATCCCGCCGCCTGGAGTTCCTCGACTGCAGCCTTCAGCTGTGGAACCGAGGCGCTGATGTTGGGCAGCTTGATGATGTTCGCATCCGGTTGCGTCGCCAACTCGCCGAGTTCGGCGAGGTGGTCGGGGATGCGCTGCTCGGGCGTGAGGTGATCGGCGAAGTTGGCGAGGATGCGCCCGGCGAGCGAAATGTCGGCGGTTTCGACGACAACGCCAGCGGCGGCCGTATAGGCCTCGACGATGGGGAGGAACGAGAGCGTCGCCAATGCGGGGGCTTCGTCGGTCCAGGTGTAGATGATCTTCGCGGAATCGCTCATGTGCGTGCGCAACCTCGGTGCAGTCGTGGCTCGTGCGTGGTGATGGGACAAAATTGACCCGCTTCGAGACTATCGAGCGCAGGGCCCGGAGGCGTTGTGTTTCCCGGGTTCCGTCGGCGGAAGATCGGCTCAGTCTTCGAACGTTGCCGGGTCTCGACGCTTTCGATCGACCGACAGCTTCAACACGTCAGGCCGGCTGTAGTGCCCGGCGGGGTCGAAGTTCTGACGTGCCTGCCGGACGAGGTCGAGGTCGCACTCCGCATGAATGATGCACTCGTCGTGTTTGTCGGCCTCGGCCAGCACGTTGCCTTCGGGGTCGACGATGATCGACCCGCCGCTTGCGTACCGGTGATGCGCTTCGACCATCTCTTCGCGGACCGGGAAGTCGTCGGGGATGTGGTCCTCGCGGAGCACCGCTCCGGAGCTCACGACGAAGAGCCGACCTTCCATCGCCACGAACCGGCTGATGTCGTGGCTCACGGCCGGCGAACCGGGCCAGGTGGCCACGTGGATCTCCGGACCCTGGGCATACATGGCAGCCCGGACCAGGGGCATCCAGTTCTCCCAGCAGTTCAGGCCGGACAGTCGGGTGCCGGCGAACTCGTGAGCCCGCAGACCGTGACCGTCGCCGTCGGCCCACATGAGCCGCTCGCCGTAGGTGGGCTTGAGCTTGCGATGCACACCGACGATGCCGGCCTCCGGGTCGATGGCGACGAGCGTGCAGTAGACCGACCCGCCCGAAACCGACCGTTCGACGATCCCGAGATAGACGAAGGCTCCTGACTCGCTCGCAGCGGCGACCACGGGATCGAGGTCGCCACGTTCGATCACGACAGCGGAGTCGAGGTACCGGCTGAAGGCGGCCTTCTGCGATGGATCGTCAAAGGTCGATGCGGCCGTGAAGTCCGCCCAGGACGGGTAGCCGGCCACGAAGGTCTCGGGGAACGCAACGAGCTGCGCTCCGCCCGAGGCCGCATCGTGGACGAGTTCCACCGACTTGTGGATCGTGGCGTCACGATCGAGGTACACGGGAGCCGCCTGTACAGCGGCAACGTTCACAACTGGTCCAACCATCCATCCACCTTACGCAAAGGCGCCTGGCACCCTTTCGCGCAAATCGTCAGGTGCCTGGCACCTAACACCCCCGTAGGTGCCAGGCACCTGGTGGAAATGGTTGAGGAATCAGTGTCGACGCCGAATTTTGGATGATGGGGTACCTGGCACCTAACGCACCCTTAGGTGCCAGGCACCTAAGGGCGGGCGTTGGGGGTGGCCGAAGCGGCGAATGGGTGGGCGGGTGTGCGATGCTGTGCGGACGTTTCGGAGCGATTCGCTCGACCGCTGGACGGCCACACCGACGTGGCCGGAGAGGACCACATGGCAGTCACCGATCTTCCCACCTTCATCCGGGCCGACGGCCCCGACAAGGTCACCGGCTCGGGCCGCTACACGGCCGACATGACCCTGACCGGAATGCTCGTCGCCAAGTTCAAGTACTCGGCGCACAGCCACGCTCGCATCACCAAGCTGGACGTCAGCGCAGCCCGAGCGATACCCGGCGTCTTCGCCGTCCTGACCCAGGACGACGTGCCCGACGTCCACTACACCTACGGCATCGCCGACCGCACACTGTTCGCCCGTGACGTCGTCCGGTTCGAGGGCGAGGTCATCGCGGCAGTGGCTGCCACCACCGCCGAGGTCGCCGAGAAGGCCCTCGACGCGATCGTCGTCGAATACGAACCGCTTCCTGTGGTCACCGACCTCACCGCGGCGCTCGCCGACGGCGCTCCCCTCGTCCACGAGAACTGGGAAGATCTCGAAGCGAATGACGACATCATCCGCAAGGGCAACCTCGCCACCTTCTCCTCCATCCACAAGGGCGATCCGGACGAGGCGATGGCCCGCGCCGATCACATCGTCACCAGCCGCTACGAGGCCGACGCCAGCCATGCGCTCCCCATCGAACCCCGGGCAATCGTTGCCCAATGGGAAGGCGACAAGGTCACCATCTGGACCAGCACCCAGGTGCCGTACGACGCCCGCGACGGCGTCTGCGAAACCCTGCAGCTCCCCGCCAACCGCGTGCGCATCATCGTCCCCCACCTCGGGGGCGGGTTCGGCGGCAAGTGCGGCTTCCACTTCGAAGCCCACATCGCTGCGCTCGCCCAGGCCGCTGCACGCCCGGTCAAGCTCGTCTTCAGCCGGTACGAGGAGTTCATCGCCCCGGACCGCCGGCGCGAGGGCATGATCTTCGACATCACGACCGGCGTCATGAACGACGGCACGATCGTCGCTCGCACCGGCGAGATTCTCGTCGACAACGGCGCCTACCTCGCCGACTCGGCCTTCTTCCCACAGGTCGCCGCGATGCACATCGCCGGCCCCTACAAGATGGAAGCCCTGCGGATCGATTCCTCGCTCGTCTACACGAACAAGCAGCCGTCCGGTTCCGTGCGGGCGCCAACCGCGCCGCAGGGTTGCTGGGCGCTCGAGTCCCACACCGACGAAGTGGCCGCTGCGATCGGCATGGACCCGGTCGAGTTCCGCCGCCTCAATGTCGTCCGCACCGGCGACGAGGGCCCGGTCGGTCAGGTCTACGAGGAGATCGGTCTCGCCGACTGCCTCGACCTCGCAGTGGAGTCCGCCAGCAACGTCGAGCTCGGCGAGAACGAGGCCCTCGGCGTCGCCGTGGGTTGGTGGCCCTCCTTCGCTGTGCCCACCGGCGCCTTCGCCAAGATGCACGGCGATGGCAGCGTGCAGGTCATCACCGGCGCCCAGGAGTGCGGCACCGGGTCCGTCATGACCCTTCGCATGATCGTCGCCGACGAGCTCGGCATCGATCAGACCGACGTGCAGCTCGTCTACCAGGACACCGGCGCAGCGCCGGTTGGTCCGGGAGCGACCGGGTCACAAACCCTGTTCAACCACGGCCGCGCCGTGGAAACCTGCGCCAAGCAGATCGGCCAGCAACTTCGGGAGCTGGCCGCCGGCCACCTCGAGGCTGCCGCGGACGACATCGTGCTCGACGGCGGCAACGCCCACGTGGCCGGTACGCCGAGCAAGTCCGTGCCGATCGTGGAGCTCGCCGGTGAAGCCGCCGGCGGCGATCTCCTGCTCGGCGCCGCCTCTGCCGAAGTGCACGAGTACCCCGAGCTGCCATCGGGCGCCTGCGTCGGCGACCAGGGCATGGGCGCATGGATGGCACCGCAGTTCAGCTGCCACGTGGCCAAGGTGCGCCTCGACCCCGACACCGGCGTCGCCCGCGTGCTCGAGGTCCACACCGCCCACGACTCGGGCACGATCCTCAATCCGGTCGGGGCACATGGCCAGATCGAGGGTGGCGTGCTCATGGGCATCGGACAGGCGCTGACCGAAGGCACCAAGTACGACGAGGACGGCAAGCAGATGAATGCCGCCCTGCTCGAGTACAAGCTCCAGACGATCGCCGATGCCCCGAGCATCCACACGCAATTCGTCGAGATCGACACGCCCAATGCTGGCCCCAAGGGGTCGAAGGGGCTGGCGGAGGCACCGAACGTCGCCACCGCAGGTGCCATCTCGAATGCACTCGCCAAGATCGCCGGCACGCACATCCGCCAGATGCCGATGACCGGCGAGCGGGTCTGGGAAGCCATGAACACCATCGACAACGGATCTGAAGGAGGTGCGGCATGAGCTTCACCGTTGCCACCAGCCTCGACGAGGCACTCGCCGGCCTTGCTGCCGGTGCACGACCCATCGCCGGCGGCACCGACCTCGTCGTCGGCGCCCGGCAGGGCAAAGCACCACTCCCGGGAGACATCATCGCGATCGACCGGATCGCCGAGCTCGGCGACATCGAGTCCGGCGCCTCCGAGACCCGGATCGGATCGGGCGTCACCCATGCCCGCCTGATGACCGACGACACGATCGTCTCTGGGTACACGGCGATCGCCGATGCGGCCGCCCTGGTCGGGTCTCCGGCGACGCGAAACGTCGGCACGCTCGGCGGCAACGTGATGAACGGTTCCCCCGCCATGGACACCGGAGCACCGCTCGTCGTGCTCGACGCCAAAGCCGAGCTCACGACAGCGGCTGGTTCCCGGCTCGTGTCGATGGACGATCTTTGGGTCGGCCCGGGCCGCACCAGTGCCGAGCCGGCCGAGCTGTGCACCGCACTCGTCCTTCCGGCCTTCACGGGCGGCAGCGCCTACGTCCGCCTGGAGTACCGCCGGGCGATGGAGATCGCCGTCGTCGGCGCGGCCGCTGCGGTGACCCTCGACGGAGGAGCAATCGCCTCGGTGCGGGTCGCTCTTACGGCGGTGGCGCCCACGATCATCGAGGTCACCGGCTTGGACTCGCTCGCCGGCTCCGCACCCGACGAAGCAGCGCTCGCCGCCGTTGCGTCGGCGGCAGCTGAACAGGCCACCCCCATCAGTGACCTTCGGGCGAGCGATGCCTATCGCCGCCACACCATCGGCGTGATGGCGAGGCGTGCGGTCGACGCCGCTGCCCGTCGCGCCGCCGGCGAGTCCATCGCCGTTCCCGTCAATCGTGCCCTTGGAATCGGAGCCGCATCATGAGCGATCTGAACGCTGTCAGCCTGAACGTCAACGGCGTGCCGTACGACGTCGCCATCACCACCGACCGGAACCTGTCCGGCGTCATCCGCAACGAGGTCGGCCTGACCGGCACCAAGGAAGGCTGCGACGACTGCGAGTGCGGCGCCTGCATGGTGCTGCTCGACGGTCAGCCGATCAACTCGTGCTCCTACCTGGCGGTGCAGGCGCAGGGCCGGGAGATCACCACGGTCGAGGGTCTCGCCGACGGAACCGACCTCCACCCGCTGCAGGAGAACATCCTCGCCACCGGCGGTGTGCAGTGCGGTTTCTGCACCCCGGGCATGTTGATGTCCGCCCAGGCGCTGCTGGATCGCACTCCCGATCCTTCGCTCGAGGAGATCAAGATCGGCCTGTCGGGCAACCTGTGCCGGTGCACGGGATACGCCCGGATCCTCGCCGCGGTCGAAGCGACCGCCGTCGAGATCAACGGTGCCTGACCCCCGGCCCAGCCTCACCCTCGGCCCCTTCGACGGGGTGCTGTTCGACAACGACGGCGTGCTCGTCGACTCGCATGCCCACGGAGAGATCGCGTGGCGGACGCTGTGCGACCGATTCGATCTTCCGTTCGACGAGATCGTCACGACGTTCGTCGGTCGACGTCCCGAGGACACGCTCGGGGAACACCTCGACGGCGAACGGCTCGCCACGGCGATCGACGAACTCGAAGCCCTCGAGATCGAGCTCGCAGCCGAGACTCCGGTGCTCCACGGAGCGATCGAGCTGCTCGACGCACTCACGCTGCCGTGGACGGTGGTGACTTCGGCGTCGCTTCCGTTGGCGCTTGCCCGCTGGGACGGCGCCGGGCTACGAGTGCCGGAGCAGGTGGTGTCGGCCGAGTCCGTCAGCCGCGGCAAGCCGGACCCACAGCCCTACCTGGCCGGAGCCGAACTCCTCGGGGTCGATCCTGAGCGGGTGCTCGTCTTCGAAGATGCGCCGGCCGGAGGACTCGCCGCAACGGCGGCTGGCTGCACGGTCGTCGCCGTTGGCGACACGCCTTGGACCATCCAACCTGCCGCCCGGGTCCCCGACCTGTCGTGCGTTCGCATGGCCGCAGACGTCGTGACGTTCACCATCGCCTGAAACCGCGGCGACTCGGCGGACGACGACCGAGTCTCACCAACTCAGGGGCTGACCTGCCACTCGGCGGTTGGCGTACCGAAGTCGCGGCGGGCTTCGATCTTCACCACGGTGAGATCGTCGGGAATGTCGAAAGCGATCCAGCCGCCCGAGACGCCATCGATGGGCACGTTGGCGAAGTTCAGCGGATCGCCGAGCGTGACCTGACGGAACGACTCGCCGATCGCTTCACCGTGCTCGCCGATCAGCGTGAACACGGGAACGCCCTGTTGGTCGCCGGTGAGGTTCTCGAGTTCGACGAGTGCTGCAACGACACGATCGCCGGCTGCTGGCGGAACGATGGCGTTGGCCGGGTCGGCCACGAACTCGATGCTGGTCCGAAGTCGGGAGCCGTTGGCGTTCACGAGGATCACTTCATCACTCAGGGCATTGTCGCCCCGCGTGGCCACAGCGGCTGGCGCAACAGAGGTGCCACGGGTCAGATCCCACGTGCCGACATCGGGCGAGAACCCGGCATCCATCCGGGCCTCGAGTCGAACGGGGTCGACGTCAGCCGGCATCTCGAAGGTGACCCAGCCCATCCGAACGTCGCCCGCCGAGTGGGTCCAGCATCCGAGGAGCGTTCCGGCGGTGACCTGCTGGAAGTTCGAGACGTAGCTTGCACCGTCCGAACCGACGAGGCGCAGCACGCTCGACGAGCAGTCGGAGAGTACGCCGCTGGTCAGACGGCTCGACACCTGCACCGAAACGAGCCGGTTGCCGGCATCGGGGGCGAAGATCGACAGCGTCTCGGTTGCCTCGTCGACGAGGTCGTGGACGATCCAGTCGGCGGCCGCGCCATCGGCCGTCAGCGCAACGGTCGAGCCAAGCACGCCGTCGGCCCGCTCGGTCGACTCGCACGTAGCCCGGATCGTTCCGGCCTGTGCATCGACGCAGACGTCGTTGTCGGCCCGACCGTAGAGCCGGTCGCGTCGGCCGCGCCCACCATCGAGAATGTCATCGCCGCCTCCACCGATGATCCGATCGTTGCCGCGATCGCCATAGATGATGTCGGCTCCTGCGTCGCCGTTGATGCGATCCCCCTCGTCGCCGCCGAAGATCGTGTCCGCCTGCCGACCGCCGAAGATCCGATCGCGACCGGGCCCTCCGCAGATGATGTCGCGTCCGTCGAATCCCCGGATGAAGTCGTTTCCGCCGAGTCCGGAGATGACGTCGCGGCCGTCGGTGCCGAGGAGAACATCATCGTCCGCCGTTCCGAGGATCGTGACTGCCGCGCCGCCGCAGGTCTCGACGTTCTGCGCGCCCGCCGTCGACCCGACCGCCAGCACAGAGCCCATCAGCGCAATCACCAGCCCGATTGCACGCCCGGTCCTCATCTTCATTGACATCACCTCGTGTTCGTCGCCTCTTGCAGGCTTGCGCATGGTGACCGGCTTCGCAAGGGCGGGCCAACCCGGCGCCAGAGCGTGTTCCCGGCGGCCGGTTCCGCCACCGGGAGCCGCGATGCCGGTGCGAACGGAGCGACACGTTTCGAAATCGGCCGACCGTCCGTGACGCTCAGGAGGACAACGGACGCCCGGAGTGGTTCAATCGAGACGTGGAAGGGATGGCGAGCGACACACCGGAGATCGACGCGGTCCTGCGCGCCGTCGATTCGATCTGCCGGCCGGGCTCGTTTCTCAATGGCGAGGAGCGGCTGTTCGTCGCTCGGGCCACCCGCGAATTCCGATCGGGTTCGACCCCGTCCAACCCACTGCTCCCGCGGGCGGTCGTCGATGCCGTTCGCCGGCTGACGCTCGAACCGTGGTCCATCACGGATTCCCACGTCTTCGAGTGGGACATCGCCGGCCTCCACAAGCTCGCCTATCTGGAGATCATTTCGCTGGTCTCACGAATGGTGGCGGTCGACAGCTGGACCGACGGCCTTGGCCTCCCGAACGCACGCCTGCCGGTGCGCGTGGACCGCGGGTTCCCGATTGCGATGGTGGACCGAAACGCTCGCACGACGTCTGCGTGGGTGCCGACGGTCGGCGCTCCCCGGGCGGACACGGCGATGTCGGCACTACCTGAGGAGGAGGCGTCCCTCTTCGATCTGCTCCGCGTCTTCTACCTGCCAATGGAACGGGTGGCTGCGGTCGACCAACCATCGAAGCGACTGCTGTCCCGGCCGCAGATCGAATTGATCGCGGCCCGGACGTCGAGCCTCAACGAGTGCTTCTATTGACTGTATTCACATGCCTGGATGCTCCGTGAGAGCTCCGATGCCGCAAACCTGCCGATCGACCTTCGGGCCGTTCGCGACTCGACGATCGATCCGCTGACGCCGCTTGGCCCCGAGCTGCTGGCGTTCACCGATGCGCTCGTCCTGCAGGACCACGATGAGCTGGATATCGCACGAACCGACGTGCAGTTGCTGCTCGGTGAGGCGGGCGTGGAGGCCGTCAGCGGGGTCGTGGCCGCGTTCGAGATGATGAACCGGCTCTTGGACGGCGTCGGTGCACCGGTGAACCCGAAGTTCATGGACACCGAGGTGTCGATCGGGCTCAGCGCGCCCGGTAACCGTCCATCATCATCTGGGTGAACGAGTTCATCGTTTCCTCCATCGTCGCCAGCACCCGCTCGTTCTTTTCTGCGACACCGGGAAGCGCGGAGTGCAGAACGGCGTAGCCGTGCACCGCTGACCAGGTCATGGTGGCGGCAGCGTCGACATCGAGATTCGGATTGTGGGCGTCGCGGATCGCCGTGATGCCGTCGAGGAGGCGTTGGTAGGCGCCGGTCGACGCTTCGACGAAGGCGGCGTCGGACTGGTCGATCAGCTCATCGGTACACATGACGCCGAAGTGCCCGGGATGGTTGAGAGCCGTGTTGACGTAGGCCTTGCCCATCGCGTTCAGCCGATCGATCGGATCGTGACGTCCTTCGACGGCGGCGTCGAATGCCTCGACCAGGGTGCGGAATCCTTCGGCGGCCACGGACGTGAGCAATCCCTTGGAGGTTCCGAAGTGATGTGCCGGCGCGGCGTGGGAGACACCGGCGCGCCGCGCCACCTCGCGGAGGCTGAATCCGGTGGGGCCGCGTTCGGTGATGAGTTCGACCGTGGCGGCGCGCAGGGCGGAGGGGAGGTCGCCGTGGTGGTAGGTGCTCGTTGCCATCGGCATCGATTCTAGCTCGTTTCCGATTTTCTGCTTGACAGTGTCAAGACATGACCGTACGGTTCGAACTTGCCACTGTCAACTTGACACCGTAAAGACACGCTAGTGAACGGACATCATCTCATGCTGAAGCCGAACCCCGAGCCTGAAGCCACCACCCGACTCCATGGTCTCTTCGAAACCCTGAGCCGACGAACGGGCCGACTCGTTGCCGTCGTCGGAGCCATCACGGCACTGCTCCTGGTCCCCTTCCTCACCATGGCGCCGGAAACCAGCGCCTCGACCGAGCCCACCGGCGACGTCTTCACGGCGCGGGACCGGATCGACGACACGTTCGTGTCCTCGGTCCACGCCACGCTCATCATCGTCGAGCACGAATCCGGACAGGTCCTGAGCACTGACGCACTCGGCAGCCTCTTCGAGGCACAACAGGCCCTGCGCTCCGACCCCGCGCTCGGGGCGACCCTGTTCTCCACGTTCGACGTCGAGACCCAACAGGACGTCAACGGCCTGCTCAGCCTGGCCGACCTCGTCGAGGCCGAGCTGCGAGCGCAGGGCATTGACGGCATCGCGGCCGCGACCGACGCCGACGTCTTGGCCACCGGCACGGCCATCATCGATCAGCTCGGCGAGCGGTCGGACGCCCTCCAGTTGTCCGCACAATCGAGCCGCACCGACGATGGCTGGGTCGTGCCTGCGCTCTCGCTCGTCGTGCTTTCCGACAACGAGGCCCTCGGCTTCGGCAACACCTCTGTCAACCTCGGAGGAGGGACCGAGGTGGAGGAGTTCGATCGCGAGATCCAGGAGGTCTTCCGCATCGACGGCTGGCAGGCCAACGGTGTCGCCATCGACGTCAACCTCACCTCCCAGGAACAAGGCGCAGTGGCCGGTCCCTTCATCGGATTCACGATCCTTGCCGTCCTCCTCCTGATCGGCCTGACCTTTCGCAGCTACTGGGTGCTCGCCACCGTCAGCGTTTCGTTCCTCGCGCTGATCGTCTGGCTCAAGGGCATCAGCAACCTGATTGGCCTGAAGGACGACCTCGTCCTGAGCCTGATCGTTCCCGTCGCCATGATCAGCTTCGGCGTCGACTTCGCCTTCCACGCCATCGGCCGATACCGCGAGGAACGGGCAGAGGGTCGTACGGCCACGCCCGGCATCGTGGCCGGCATGGCCGCCGTCACGAGCGCGCTTGTTCTCGCGCTCATCTCAGACTCGACGGCCTTCCTCGCCAACCTGACCTCGGGCATCGAGTCGATCAATCAGTTCGGCATCGGCGCCGCCATCGCCCTGGCAGCCGCGTATCTGCTGCTCGGTCTGGTCACACCGCTCGTGATCGCCCGTATCGAAGCGTCCGTTCCGATGCCGACACCCGGACGGCGGTCCACCGCCATCCGCCTGCTCGGTGCGTTCGGTGCCGCCGGGCTGACGATGGCGTCCGTGCTCCTGCTGGTCTTCATCCTCCCCTGGCTCGGCGCGATCTTCGCCGTGCTCACCACCACCGCCATCCTCGGCGTGCCGTTCCTCGTGCAGCGTCGCCGGACCGAGGGTGAGCGCGTCGGCAACGTTCCGGTCTCGGCCGACGAGAACCGCCTCGCTCCCCCGATCGGCCGCATGGTGTCTGCACTCGCGACTCGGCCCCGCATCGTACTTCCGGTGGCGGTGGCAATCACCGCCGCAGCTGCCGTGTTCGCTGTTCAGGTTCCCGCCGAGTTCGACGTTGAGGACTTCTTCTCCTCCGACACGGACTTCGTGGTCGGGCTCGATCAGCTCGACACCCACGTCGGCGACCGTGGCGGCGAACCGGCACTCCTGTACGTCGAGGGCGACCTTGCCGACCCGACCGCACTGGCAACCGTCGCCGCCGGCATCCGCGACATCCGTGCGCTCGACGTCCCGTCGCTCGCACGGGACGAAACGGGTGTGGCCATCAGCCGCGGCATCTTCTCGGTCTTCGACGCCACGTGGGACAGTGCCCCGATGTCCGGCATCGTGCTCGAGCAGACGGGCGTGCAGCTGACCGACACGAACGGCGATCGCATTCCTGACACCCGGGAACAGGTCGAAGCCCTGATCGGTGTGGCCTCGGCGGTCGGTGTGCCGTTCGACGCGAGCCGCCCCATCCTCACGCCGGACGATGTGAACACCGCCGTGCAATTGAACGACGCCGACTCCCGCACCGTCTTCGAGATGGGCGTGGTCGACAGCCGCTCGCAGGAATCGGTGGCGGCCACAGCCGACGCACTCGACCCGATCGCCGAGTCGATCGCCGACGATCTCGGCGGCACATTCGTGCAGGTCACGGGCTCCGCGTTGGTGCGTGAAGCTTCACTCGACGCCACCAACCGGGCGCTGCAGGTATCGCTTCCCGTCGCCCTCCTGCTCTGCCTTCTCGTCGGAAGCGTGTTCCTTCGGTCGATCCGGTACGGCCTTGCCAGCATCGTGCCGATCATGATGGTCGTCGCCTGGCTGTACGCCGTCATGTACCTGGCCGGCTTCGCCATCAACCTCGTGACGGCGACGATCGCTGCCGTCTCGATCGGCATCGGCATCGACTTCGCCATCCACCTGATCGCCCGCTACCGGGAAGAGCTCGATCGCACGGGCAGCCGCTCGGAGGCGATCCGGATCAGTGGCGAAGGCACCGGCCTGGCACTCGTGGCCTCCGCGATCAGCTCGGCCATCGGATTCGGCATCCTGGCCTTTGCCCCGATGCCGCTGTTCGCCGCCTACGGCCTGCTCACGGCACTCATGATCATGATGGCGCTCGTCGCGACGTTGGCCGTTCTGCCGGCGATCCTCGTTGCAATCACCTCAGATCGGTGAGGCCGTGGCTCAGGCGGGTGCCGCTGCGAGCGCGGCGGGAAGATCGTCGAGCGATCGGACGAGCGCATCGAGTGAGCATTCGATCATGAGGTTCACGACCTCGTTGGGAAACCGGCTGCGCCAGTCGGTGTGCACACCGATCAGATACTTGCCTTTGGCGTAGGCGTACCCGACCTCCCATGCGGTGCCATCGTCCGTGGTCACGCCGTTCAGGCTGGCCACGACGATGCGCGCCCGGTCGATGCCGTCGCGATCGTTGGCGAAGATCTCGGCCACGTTGTCCGCGGTCTTCGGCGGATTGTCCCGGTGCGGGAGGAACGTGGCAAAGCCCGCCTCGGCGACCACGCGCTCCACCGACTCGATCCACCATCGCTCACCCTCGTCGAACAACGGTCCAGCGACATACACCAACGGTTTCTCAGCCATGCCCATTCCTACCCCGG
>CALBVR010000434.1 GCA_937969565.1 uncultured Acidimicrobiales bacterium
GTGGCCTCGTCCAACAGCGAAGCGTTGGAGAGTTCGTGGCCCGTGAGATCGGCGACCATCGTCTGATAGTTCAGGAGTGCCTCGAGGCGTCCCTGCGCAATCTCCGCCTGATACGGGGTGTAGGCGGTGTACCAGCCCGGATCCTCGAGGATGTTCCGAAGGATGACATTGGGGGTGTGGGTGTCGTGGTATCCCTGACCGATCAGCGAACGCATGACGACGTTCCGGTCGGCGAAGGCGCGCAGATCGGCAAGCACCTCGACTTCGGTTCGCGCCGCCGGCAGGTTCAGCAGCCGGTCCAGCGCGATCGAAGGAGGAATGGTCTCCGACAAGAGCTGGTCGAGCGACTCGGCCCCGACGGTGCTGAGCATCTTGTCGGTTTCGTGTTCGTCCGGGCCGTTGTGCCGGTGGGCGAAGTGCTGGTCGTGGAACTGCATGATGGTGCTCACTTTCCTGCGCGATAGAGCGGTCGTTTGGTCACGGTCGCGGCCTTGTGCCGCCCGCGGATGTCGATGAGGAGGTCGGTACCGACGTCGCCGTGGGTGCGGGGGAGGAAGACGTTGGCGGCGAACACGTCGGCGGTGGGTGCCAACATGCCGGACACCACGGTGCCGAGTTCGTTGCCGTCGAGATCGAGAACCGCGGAACCTTCACGCGGCACGCCCTTGTCGGCGAGCACGACCGTTTCCAGGCGACGCTCCAGTCCGGCCGCCTTGATGGCGACGAGTGCGTCACGACCGACGAAATCGTCACCGTCGAGATGGACGGCCCAGCTGAGACGGGCTTCGAACGGGTTGATGTCCAGGCCGAGTTCATGGCCGTAGAGCGGATACCCCGGTTCGAAGCGAAGACTGTCCCGGGCCGAGAGACCGACAGGCATCGCCTCGATCCCCTCGGCGGCAGCAAGGTCGAGCAGCCCGGTCCACACGTCGACCACTCCGCCGTCGAGGTACAGCTCGACACCGTCCTCGCCGGTGTAGCCGGTCCGACCGACGATGGCGTCGGTGCCGAAGAGCCCCGTTCGGCTCGCCGCGAAGCGAGGGAGTGCAGACAGCTCGGTGGAGGCCGCCAGGTTGACGAGTTCGACGGCCCGAGGGCCCTGGATTGCGATCATCTCGAGCCGTTGGCTTTCGTCGGTCACCTCGGCCCGGTCGCCGACGCCGTCCACGATCCAGGCGAGATCGACATCCCGGTTGGCGGCATTGACCACCACGAGAAAGTGCTCCTCGGCGAGCGCATAGACGAAGAGGTCATCGACGACACCACCATCCTCCGTGCACAACAGGCCGTAGCGGGACATCCCGATCTCGAGCGACGCGATGTCCGAGGTGACCAGACGGTCGATCGCTGCGCGTGCGCCCGCGCCTCGCACCGCGATCTGACCCATGTGGTCGATGTCGAACATGCCGACGCTGGCCCGGGTGCCGTGATGTTCCGCCAGCGCGCCCGTCGGGTAGAAGACGGGCAGGTCCCACCCGGCGAAGTCGACCATTCGTCCGCCATGGTCGATGTGCCATTGGTGGAGGGCGGTGGTGGATCGATCGGTTGCGGACATGCGACTCCCGTACCCCACTTGCCGTGGGGTGCCCGGTGTGTCCCTGTCTGGTGACCTGAGAGATGTTCAGCCCCGTCGGTGCGGCCGAAGCCGGCTTTCCAGGAAGTGCTCGATCGCAGTGATCCTTTTGCCTGAGAGTTTCACGTCGTGGAGCGGGCAGCCCCAGACACTTGCACCTTCGGCGGCGGCCATCGCTGGCCGCTCTCTCCCGCTGCGATGTGGCGGATTCGGTTGTGGGCCGATCCTACCGCGACCGGCGACCACCGTGTGAACCCGCTCTCAGGAGATGTTCTTCTTCTCGTAACACAGCCAGCTGGTCATTTTCCTGAGCAGCTGGCACGCTGTCTCTCTGGTCGGCGGCGGCCAAACAAGAAAGAAAATGCTCGTGAGCACTCGTTCTCGTGGACGCCCGCCAAAATTTCCTCCTGCCGAGGTCCATAGCCGCCTGCTGGAGGCCGCCCATGCGGCGCTCCGCCAACATGGCGTGACCAGTGGGCTCGACGCCGTCACCCTCGATGGGGCGATCTCCGAATCCGGAGTCCCTCGTGGTTCGGCCTACAAGCTCTGGCAGAGCGAGGAACAGACCCCACAGGACGGATTCCGTCGAGCCGTGGTTCTGGACATCCTCCGCACGCTCCCGGCGAGCACGGGTCTGCCGTCCACCGAGGGCGTCTACGCGGAAGCGGTCGAATCGATCTCGACACTCGACCTGGACGATCCGGACGACAACGCGTATGCCCTCCGGGAACTGACCCGAGTCGTCACCGCCTTCAACCACCTCCGGTTGGAAGACGGCGAGAACTGGCGCATCTACGGCGCACTGCGCACGGCAGCGATGACTCGATTCGGCGACGACACCGAGATCATGGACGCCATCCGTGCCGGTGAGGAGTTCCTCATCAACGGCTACGCCGAACTGTACGGCTCGGTTGCGGACCTGCTCGGCTACCGGTTGAAGGGCGACCTGACCCTGACCGAGTTCTCGGCCGTGACCTTTGCACTCAACGAGGGC
>CALBVR010000435.1 GCA_937969565.1 uncultured Acidimicrobiales bacterium
AATCGCAAGAACGAAGGAAACGCCCGGCCCATCGGCCGGGCGTTTCCGCGTTCAGCGTGGCCGGAGGAACCGTGCGTCGGTCATGTAGATCACGCCGACGAGAATCGAGATGGCGCCACAGACTCCGGCGAACCCCACATCCCGAAACAACGCCAACGGTGTGAGAAACCCGGCAACCGGAGCGAGGAGCATGGCTACTGGGACGGCGTTGAGCCGTGCGAGGAGTGCGCCAAGTGGCAACGCAATCGACAGCGCGATGACAAGCACCACTCCCGCGGCAATCGCGACCCCCACGATCGAGAACGCGGCGGCAGCAAACTCTCCAGCGGCGAGGGAGAGAACGGTCAATGCGGTGACGGCGAGCATTGACAGAAGGAGCACCACCGCCGAGACCGCCCGCAACGCTGCGACCACGCCATCGGCTGCGGTGGGCCGGTTGGAGATCGATGGGGCACGGTGTGCGATCGATTCATCATAGTTGAGCATATGCTCAATTTAAGCATTTGCTCAATATCTGTCAACCGAGTCGTCTGGCCCACCGCGAACCGCACCTCGATTGGCCGAGCGAGCGTGGTGTCAGGCGTTGACCGTCGCCGCGATCCGGTCGACCACTTCAGCGACGATGTGGCGCGAAGTCGCGAGGTTCATGCGAACGAAACCCCGGCCCTGACTGCCGTACTCGGGCCCGATGCCGAGCGCGAGGCGAGCCCGGTCGAACAGGACCTCGGCCGGGTTGTCGCCGAGTCCGCACTCGGTGAGATCGACCCACGCCAGATACGTTGCCTCGGGCATCGCATGCCGGCTCTGAGGAACCTGCGCCGCCAGCGCCTCGGCGAAGAACCGACGGTTTCCGTCAACGTACGAAAGCATCTCGTCGAACCACACCTGGCTTGCAGGGTCGGTCCACCCGGCGAGCGTCGCCATGTGCCCCATGATCGACACCTCCCCCACCATGCGATGGGTCATGCGTTCGAGCTTCGCCCGCAGCTCGGGCGATCCGAAGTGGATGACGGCGCACCGATTCCCGGCGAGGTTGAACGACTTGCTCGCAGAGGTGAGCGTGATCGTGCGGGCAGCAACATTCGGTGCCACACGGGCAAACACCTCGTGCACGTTTTCATCGTGCAGCAGGTCCTGGTGAATTTCATCGGCGATCACCAGGAGATCGTGGCGCTCGGCAACGTCTGCAATGGCGGTCAGTTCGTCGACCGTGAACACCCGACCCGTCGGATTGTGCGGGTTGCACAACATCAACACCGTGGTCGTTTCGTCAATGGCCGCCTCGAGCACGTCGGCGTCGACCACGTAGCGATCGCCATCACGACCCAACGGCGCCTCGACCCGGCGGCGACCGAGCTGGTCGATGGCGTTCAGGAATGGCGTGTAGATCGGCATCTGCACGACCACACCATCGCCGGGCTCCGAGCCGATCGTGAGCGCGAAGTGCAGTCCCTGCACCACGGTCGTCAACAAC
This sequence comes from uncultured Acidimicrobiales bacterium, assembly GCA_937969565.1. Lineage (GTDB taxonomy): Bacteria > Actinomycetota > Acidimicrobiia > Acidimicrobiales > SHLQ01 > SHLQ01. Next base: position 1,475 of record CALBVR010000435.1, read on the forward strand.
CAGGTGTCATCCAGGTCGACGTGCCAATCGAACCGGGTGGCCATGCGATCCACGAACGCCTGCCGCACGGCGTCCCGCAGGTCATAACCGGGATATCCCAGATCATCGATGTCGAGCACGTTCTGCATCGCAGCCTTGATGGGCGGTGCGATCGGGAAGTCCATGTCGGCGACCCACGCGGCAAGCACGTCGTCGGGATCCCGAGACCACTTCACGCTCAGCTTCTTTGCCAGGACCTCGAATTCCAGATCGTCGAACATGCCCCGAGTATTGCGCACTCCCCGATCTGTGCAGCGCTGGATGCCACATCAACACCCGACGCTTCACAGAACATCACCTTCGGGATCTGTGCAGCGCTGGATGCCACATCGACACCTGACGCTTCACAGAACGGGGTGGGTCAGTTCTCGATGTCGGTCTCGGGACTGCCGCTGAGGCCGCTGGGCCGGATCTCGAGGATGAGGTCCCCGCCTTCGAGGCTCGCACCACTGGTGCAGGCAATCCGCTCGACCGTCCCGTCGATCAGGGCGGAGATGGAGGACTCCATCTTCATGGCCTCGATCACCGCAACCGTGTCGCCGGCGGCCACTTCGTCGCCGACCGCCACCGCCACGTTGACCACGCCTCGGAACGGCGCGCCGACGTGCCCGGGCCGGGTCGGGTCGACCCGTTCGGCCTCCGGGCGATCAGACGCCACTGAACGGTCCCGCGTCTCGATCGGACGGCCCTGGCCGTTGACCCGGAACATGACGGATCGCATGCCTTCGGCGTCCGCATCGCTGATCGCATCGGCACCGACGAGCAGGCGAACGCCGCGGCCCAGACCGATTGCGGAATCCTCCCCCTTGGTGTCGACGCCGTACCAGAACAGTGGGGACGGCAGCACCGACAGATCGCCGTAGCGGTCGGCTTGTTCGAGGCGCTGGGCCGATGGCCCCGGGAAGAGCAGCCGATTCAGGGTGGATCGACGATCACGTTCGAGGCCCTCCTGATCGGCCGGGAGCAAGTCCTCCCTATGGGGCTCCCAGGCCCGGCCTTCGACCGCCTTCGAGCGGAACGGTTCCGGGAACCCGCCGGGCGGATCGCCGAGCTCACCGTGCAGGAAGCCGACGACGCTGTCCGGCAGGTCGACGCTGGCCGGATCCTCGAGCAGCTGCTCAGGGGTGACTCCCGACGCCACCAGGTGAAGGGCGAGGTCGCCGACCACCTTCGACGACGGGGTGACCTTGATCGGCCGGCCCAGCAACTGGTTGCAGGCGGCGTAGAGCTCCTCGACCTCCTCGAAGCGATCGCCGAGTCCGAGCGCGGTCGCCTGCGAACGCAGGTTGGACAGCTGGCCGCCCGGGATCTCGTGTCGGTAGACGGTGCCGGTCGGCGACTGCAGGCCAGCCTCAAACGGCTTGTAGACGCGACGCACCGCCTCCCAGTACGGCTCGAGGTCGCCGATCGCGTCGAGGCTGATCCCGGTCTCGCGCTCGGAGTTGTCGGTCATCGACACGAGCGCAGCGATGGACGGCTGTGACGTCATCCCGGACAGTGGCGGCGCGGCCGCATCGACCGCATCGACACCAGCGTCGATCGCCGCCATGTACGTGGCGAGCTGTCCGCCCGAGGTGTCATGGCTGTGCAGATGAACCGGCTGATCGAAGCGTTCGCGCAGCGCGGTCACCAGCGTCCGGGCAGCGCTGGCGCGGAGGAGTCCGGCCATGTCCTTGATGCAGAGAATGTGCACCCCTGCATCGACCAGGTTCTCGGCAACGCCGAGGTAGTAGTCGAGCGTGTAGAGCGACTCGTTCGGATCGGAGAGATTGCCCGAGTAGCAGATGGTCCCCTCAGCAACCTTTCCGGCCTCGAGGACCGCCTCGATCGCCGGCCGCATCTGCCCGATGTCGTTGAACGCATCGAAGACTCGGAAGATGTCCATACCCGACTCGGCCGCCTCGGCCACGAAGGCCTTGGCGACGGTGTCCGGATACGGCGAATAGCCGACCGTGTTGCGACCGCGCAGCAGCATCTGGGTGCAGATGTTGGGTGCAGCTTCACGGAGCCGTTCGAGCCGTTCCCACGGGTCCTCATGGAGGAAGCGAAGGGCCACGTCGAACGTGGCGCCGCCCCAGCACTCGAGGCTGAGGAGCCCCGGCATGGTGTGCGCGATCTGGCGCGCACCCGCAACGAGATCGATGGTGCGGACACGCGTCGCAAGAATCGATTGATGTGCGTCTCGCAGCGTCGTGTCCGTGACGCCGACGTCATCCGACGCTCGCAGCTCCGCCGCAAACTTCTCCGGTCCAAGTTCCAGCAACCGCTGCCGGGAGCCTGCGGGTGGGTCGACTTCGGGGCGAGGGGCGAGCTTCGACGCCGGATCGACCCGCGTGGGTGCGGGGCCGTGAGGCTGGTTCACCGTGACGTCGGCGAGGTATCGGAGGAGGCGCGTCGCCCGGTTGGCACCGACCGAGGCCGACGTGAGCTCGGGGCGCTGTTCGATGAAGTTCGTGGTGACCGCACCGGAGATGAACTGCTCATCGCTCAGAATCGCCCGCAGGAACGGCAGGTTCGTGGCCACACCACGAATCCGAAATTCGGCAAGCGCACGCTGCATTCGCCGGACAACCGTGTCGAACTCGTTGCCGCGGCAGGTGAGCTTCTCGATGAGCGAGTCGAAGAACGGCGTGACGACCGCGCCCTGATAGCCGCCGCCGTCCAGGCGAACGCCGCCGCCGCCGGGGGCTCGGTAGGCGACGATACGGCCGGTGTCCGGGCGGAAGTCGTTGCCCGGATCCTCAGCCGTGACCCGGCACTGCATCGCGAAGCCCCGCAGTTGGATCGTGTCCTGCGCGATGCCGAGATCCGGCAACGTCGCACCTGCGGCGATGCGGAGCTGCGACTCGACGAGGTCCACGTCGGTCACTTCCTCGGTGACGGTGTGCTCGACCTGGATTCGAGGGTTCATCTCGATGAAGACATGGCGGCCGGTCGAGTCGACGAGGAACTCGACGGTGCCTGCGTTCTTGTAGTCAATCGACTCGGCGAATCGAACGGCGTCGTCGAGCAGTTGGTCGCGCACGACCGGGTCCAGGTTCGGTGCCGGGGCGAGTTCGACGACCTTCTGGAAACGGCGCTGCACCGAGCAGTCACGTTCGAAGAGATGGACGACGTTTCCGGTGCCGTCGGCGAGGATCTGTGCCTCGATGTGGCGAACGTCGGTCATCGCTTCTTCGAGAAACACCGTCGGATCGCCGAAGGCGCTGGCGCCTTCCCGGCTTGCTGCATCGACGGCGTCGACGAGATCCGCAGGGTCCTCGATTCGGCGCATGCCTCGGCCGCCTCCGCCGGAAGCGGCCTTCACGAAGATCGGGAAGCCGATCTCCTCGGCGTACGCCACGGCATCCTGCGGGTTTTCGATCGGCGGCGACTGCTGTAGCACCGGGAGACCAGCGGCCTCTGCGGCGGCGCGGGCGCGCATTTTGTTGCCCGTGAGTTCGAGGACATGTGCGGACGGGCCGACGAAGGTGATGCCGGCCGCTTCGCACGCCTCCGCGAGGTCCGGGCTCTCGGACAAAAATCCGTACCCCGGATAGATGGCGTCCGCCCCAGCCTTACGCGCCGTCTCGACGATCAACTCGTGGTCGAGGTACGCACGCAGGGGATGGCCCCGCTCGCCGATCTCGTAGGATTCGTCCGCCTTGATCCGGTGGAGGGAGCCGTTGTCCTCCCAGGTGTGGATGGCGACCGTCTTGATCCCGAGCTGCGTCGCCGCTCGAAAGGCCCGAATGGCGATCTCACCCCTGTTGGCAACCAGCACCTTCTGCATGGATTCCCCTCCTGCGCCGCGTTGTTGGGCGGTTCCGTTCCCATCGGCACCGTAGCCGAGCGGGCTGAGCGGCTGAGGCGAACTGCGGCGAAGGGACGGTGAACGGTCCGCGACGGGCGACGAGCGTTCGCCCCACCGTCGACATCACGAAAATCTGGCCCCGGCGGCAGTGCGATGGGTTGCCCGGACGAGGGTCGGACGACAAGACTCGCCCGCATGCGCGCAATTCACATCACCGAAACCGGCGGCCCCGACGTCCTGCACGTCACCGACATCGAGCGGCCGAGCCCTGGAGCGGGTGAGCTCCTGATCGAGGTCGCCGCCGCGGGTGTCAACTTCATCGACACGTACCAGCGTGGCGGCCTCTACCCGATGGAACTTCCCTTCACGCCGGGACTCGAATGTGCCGGGACCGTCGTCGAGGTGGGTGATGGCGTGGATGGATTCGCCATCGGCGATCGAGTGGCGGCGAGCGCCGGCGGAGGCAGCTATGCCGAGTTCCGCGTCGTGTCGGTGGAGACGGCGATTCCGGTGCCCGATGCCGTCGAGCTCGAGACCGCTGCAGCCGTGCTGCTCCAGGGCATGACCGCCCACTACCTGGCCGTCGACACCTACCCGCTTGCGGCCGGCGATCACTGTCTCGTCCATGCCGCGGCCGGCGGGACGGGCCGGCTCCTGGTGCAGATGGCCAAGATGGCCGGAGCGACGGTGTGGGCAACGGTCGGCACGGAGGAGAAGGCGGAGCTCGCTCGTTCCGCTGGTGCCGATCACGCGATCCTCTATCGAGAGGTGGACTTTGCGGACGAGATCCGACGGATCAGCGGCGAGGAGAAGCCGCTCGATGTCGTGTACGACGGCGTCGGTGCCGCCGTGTTCGACGCAAGCCTCGGGCTGCTGCGCAAGCGTGGCCTCATGGCAACCTTCGGCAATGCGTCGGGTCCCGTCGATCCGATCTCGCCGTTGGCCCTGAGTGCCGGCGGTTCCCTGTTCCTCACTCGGCCCACGCTCTTCGATTACATCGCGACCCGGGAGGAACTGCTTGCCCGGGCCGGAGCCGTCTTCGCCATGATCGCCGACGGCTCACTCGACGTTCGTATCGACACCACCTACCCGCTCGATGCCGCCGCCGACGCTCACCGTCATCTCGAAGAGCGCCGCAGCACCGGCAAGATTCTGCTCACGCCCTGACCGGGGTATCAGCGTCCGCCAGACACGTCGATCAGCGCGCCGTTCACGTAGCTGGCCTCGTCGGAG
>CALBVR010000436.1 GCA_937969565.1 uncultured Acidimicrobiales bacterium
TGTCTGCCGGCTTCGCCGGCAGAGCGAGTATCGACTTCGTCGAACTCGGGGAACTCCTCGGGGTTCCGAAATGCCCTTTCGGGTGGAAAACTTGTGGAACGAGCGGCCCTACGGGGTCGCTCGTTTCGCGTTTTGGTGGGCGGCTGATCGAAGAGGTGCCTGGCACCTTTCGGGGGCTGAGGTGCCAGGCACGTTTGCATCGCACGCGTCATGGAGAGGGGCCAAGCGGACTATCCGGAAGCTCCGGATCAGCGCCGAATGGTTATAGATGAACGGCGATCAACCGGTCGCAGAAGGACGGGGATTGAGATGAAAGCGAACTACGACGTCTTCTCGACGTGGCTCACGCTCCGGATCCGCTCTGAGCGCGGCGCAATCCTGGTTGAGTACGCACTGCTGATTTCGCTGTTGGTCATTGTGTCGATCGGGGCCATCCGCCTGTACGGCTCGACGGTGCAGGGCAACTACAGCGAGATCAACTCGACGATCGACGAGAATCTCGGCGGTCCTTGAGCGAATCGGCTCTGCCGACGCTCTGGCTACGCCGCTCGGGCGTTTGCGGCCTGCGCAGTGGTGAGGAGGCATCGGATCGTGGTGCCCTCGCCGGGTGAGCTCTGCACTTCCATGCTCGCTCCGACGCTGCCGGCGCGCTCACGCATGCCGACCAGTCCGTAGCTGTCCACCCGGCCGCTCTCGCCGAGCGTGAATCCTCGGCCGTCATCGATCACCTCGAGAACACCGCTGTGCCCGTCGGTGGTCAGGCGCACGACGATCTTGGTGGCTTCGGCATGACGCTCGACGTTCACCATCGCCTCCTGCGCGATACGCCAGAGCTCGCGCTCCTGCATGATCGGGAGTCGGGCGCTCGATTCGATGCTGAGCTCGATGTCGAGCCCGCTGCGCTCTCCGAGGCGCTTGGCGAAGTCCTCGAGCGTTTCCTCGAGCCCCTTCGCATCGCTGACGTCGGTGCGGAGATCGGAGAGGGTGTCCCGAATTTCACGGATGACGTTGCGGACGTCGTCCCGGAGTGTGTGCAGGGCCGGACCGACGTCCTTCTCCTGCTCGTGGCTCTTGATCACTCGATCGAGTTCGAATGCGAGGAAGGCCATGGATTGGCCGATGCGGTCGTGCAGGTCGCGGGCGATGCGGGTGCGTTCCTCGTCGGCGCCCATGGTGCGCAGCCGGCCGAACCAGCGGGCGTTGTCGATGGCGAGGGCGACGGGGTCGACGAAGCCGTTGAACATCTGGACGGTGCGTTCGGAGTAGTGGCTGGGCAGCCGGTGTTCCATGGCGAGCAGGCCGATGATCTGACCGCGGGCCGTGAGCGTTGTGTAGAGGCCGCTGGACGCGTTGGGGGAGAGGCCGGCGGTGTGGGCGGCGGCGAGGTCGGGAATGTCGACGAGTCGATTCTGGGCGATGGCGTTCTTGAGCGGGTTGGGGAGCATCGTCGGGCCGAGGCGCAGTGGGAGCGATGTGCCTTCGGAGCGCATGACCTGCCAGCTTGCGTCGGTCTCGTCGAAGATCAGGAGGGCGACGGCTTCGAAGTCGAACAGACCGCGCAGTCGGCCCATGGTGGTGTCGAGTACCTCGTTGAGGTCCAGCGACGCAGGGAGGGTCTGGGCGACTCGGTGGAGTGAATAGAGGAGGGAGTTGGCGTCGGTGAGCCGCTCCATCCGGTTCATCGCGAGCGTGTGTTGGCGGTCGGCTTCGCCCGAGATGCGGCGGGCCTGGCCGGCGACGAGTCCGACCACGGTCAACACGAGCGACCACTGGATGACTTCCTGGATCACCTCGATGGTGAGGCCGGAGTTCCAGAAGCTGAGGGCGCTGGGGAGAATCGTGGAGATTCCGGCGACCCGGGCGGCGTAGATGTGGCCGCGGGCGAACCCGGCGACGACGATCGGGATCGACAGCGAGAAGGCGAACGGGGACTGCCAGAGCCCGCTGAGGGCGATGGCGAAGACGCTGACGATGATCTCGATGAGGAGCGCGGTGTCACCGGAGTATTCGTCGTCGAACCGGATCGGCCAGACGTGGCGGATGACGGTGAGCAGGATCAGGGTGGCGCCGATGACGCTGAGAACTTCTTCCTCGAATTCGACGATGCGTGGTGTGGCGAGGATGAGCGTGAGGCCGAGTACGCCCCAGCGGATCACGGCGATCACGTTCTGGAAGACTTCGATGCGGTCGTGGGGCTCGAAGACGTCGGTCTCTTCGAGCGCATCGAGGTCGTTGCCGCGGCCGACCCGTGCGAGCGGGCGCATCAGCGATCGGGGCCTGTGGCCGCCGGCCGCGCTGCGTCGGAGTTGTTCTGCGGTCTCCTTGGAGACGTTGTGTGGGAAGTCGTCGTCGTTCTGCATGATGATCGGCCGAGTGGGCCAAAGGACCCATCGGCAGGGAGGCCGTTCGGATTACCCGTTCCGACGGTTTGTTCGCCGCTTTCCACGTGAATTCGTCGACCGGTGCCGCCCGTATCGGCAACGTGTTCGCGTCGGTTCCCGGATACGGTCTGGTTCATGCGGCAGTTCGGGCTCACCGGTGGTATCGGTTCGGGAAAATCAACGGTCTCTGCGCTTCTTGTGGAGCGCGGTGCGGTACTCATCGACGCCGATGCGATGGTGCGTGACTTGCAACGCTCTGGCGAACTAGTGTTCGATGCGATGGTGGAACGTTGGGGAGATCGGATCGTGGGCGAGGACGGCGAACTCGATCGCCCTGCGGTGGCCGACATCGTGTTCAACGACGCCGAT